>NZ_JBEYSL010000305.1:0-8267 GCF_040642735.1 Micromonospora sp. NPDC047753
ATCTCACCCACCCGGGCCAGCAGGCGGCCCTCGGCGTCCAGCGCCAGCAGCGCGCCGCCCAGCACCTCGGTCACCGCGGCCGCCACGTCCTCCACGCCGCCGCCGCGCAGCACCAGCGCGGTCATCCGGTCGTGTGCCGCGGCGGCCCGCTCCACCGAGCTGCTGTGCGCCCGAATGGTGGTGTTCGCCGCCGACAACTCGGCCAACGCCGAACGGGTCTCGGTCAGCAGCCGGGCGGTGTCGATCGCCACCGCGGCGTGCGCGGCCAGCGACACCAGCAGCGCCACCTCCTCCCGAACGAACGGCCGGGCCGAACGGTTGGCCGCGTAGAGCACCCCGATGGAGGTCGAACCGAGCCGCAGCGGCACCCCCAGGATCGCCACCAGACCCTCCTCGCCCACCCCGGCGTCGATCTCGCCGGTGTGGTGGAAGCCCGCGTCCTCGCCGTAGTTGGCGGTGACGTACGGGGCACCGGACTGGGCCACCAGGCCACCGAGACCGGCACCCATCGGCAGACGCAGCCGCTGGAAACGGGCCGAGACCGACCCGTCGGTCACCCGCATGTAGGTGTCGCCACGTTCGTCGTCGTTTAGCGTCATGTACGCCACGTCCGCACTCAGCAGATGACGGGCCCGGTGCACGATCGCCCGCAACACGTCGTCCAGATCGCGCAGCCCCGCCAGGTCGCTGACCGTGTCGTACAGGCCGGACAGCTCGCTCTCCCGGCGGCGGCGACGCTCCAGCAGCGCGCGGACCCGCAACGCCACCGACTTGGCCTGCTCCAGCTCGGCCAGCCGGTCCGGCGGTAGCCCGGCGGCCCGCGCGGCCACCAGCGGTCCCTCGAACTCGACCGCCGCGGCCTCTCGGGCGAGCAGCTCCAGGAACTCCACCGGCGAAGACATGGTCGACATTGTGCTCAGCCCCACTAGTTGGCCGTCCAGCCCCCGTCGAGGGCGATCGACGCCCCGGTGATGAACGCCGCCGGCGGCGAGCAGAGGTACGCCAGCAGCTCGGCCACCTCCTCCGGCTCGATCAACCGTTTGATCGCGGCCCGGGCCAGCATGATCTTCTCGATCACCTCGGCCTCGTCGATGCCGTGACTGGCCGCCTGGTCGGCGATCTGGCTCTCCACCAGCGCGGTACGCACGTACGCCGGGTTGATGCAGTTGGCGGTGACGCCGTGCGCGGCGCCCTCCAACGCGACCACCTTCGACAGCCCCTCCAGGGCGTGCTTGGCCGATACGTAGGCCGCCTTGTACGGCGAGGCGCGCAACCCGTGCACCGAGGAGATGTTGACGATCCGCCCCCAGCCCCGCGCGTACATGTGCGGCAGCGCCCGGCGGATCAGCAGGAACGGCGCCTCCACCATCACCCGCTGGATGTACTCGAACCGCTCGACGGGAAAGTCCTGCAACGGTGCGACGTGCTGGAGCCCGGCGTTGTTCACCACGATGTCCACGTCCACGTCGAGCGAATCCACCGCGGCGGCGTCGGACAGGTCCACGCCCTCGGCCCGGCCACCGGCCTCGGCGGCCACCGCCTTGGCCGCCTCCAGGTTGCGGTCCACCACGAGCACCTTGGCGCCGGCCGCGCCCAGCCGCAGGGCGCACGCCCGCCCGATGCCGCCGCCACCCCCGGTGACCAGGGCGGTCCGACCGGAGAGGTCGAGCTGTACGACGTGGGGGACCACCACGGGTTCTGCCGTCATGGCGCAAGAAGTTACGAGCTGTGTGCTCCCCGGCACATGGGCCAGCGACACATACTCCGTACCAAAGCTGTGTGGCCCCACCCGTCCCCTACTACCCGATCCCACCCACCGCCCCCTTCCACCCGCTCCCGTGCCGCCCCGTCTCGCCGCCCCGCCCCGTCTCGCCGCCCCGCCTCGTCTCGCCGCCCCGCCTCGTCTCGCCGCCCCGCCTCGTCTCGCCGTCCCGTCGCCCCGCCCGCCCGGCTCATCCCGTCTCGCCGCGCCTTGCGCCGCGCCGTCCCGTCTCGCCGCCGCCCCTGCTGGGCTTCGCGCCGCCGGGCCTGGCCTCTGCCACACCCCGCCACGCCGTGCGCCGCAAGATCGCGCAACATCCTGGATGTAGTGGCATCCGGGCGCGTCGTGGCCACTAAATCCTGGATCGAGCGTGACCTTGACGGCGGTGCTCGCCCCGCAGGCCGCTCCCGGTCCTCGGAACGGTGTTTGTCGTCAAGATCCGCGCAATATCAGGGATGTTGCTGTCTCTCGCGCGCCGGAGGCAGCAACATCCGGCAAGTTGCGCAGATCTTGGGGCGAGGGCGAGGGCGAGGGGCGTCGGGGGCGTGGGGTGGGGTGTGGGTTGTGGGAGGGCGTGTCCCGTGGGGCTGGTGGGAAGGGCGCCGGTTAGGGTGTCGAACACACGTACTGCTGACGGCTGGGGAGGGGGCGGCGTGCGCGTGCTCGGTGTGGACCCGGGGTTGACCCGGTGCGGGGTGGGTGTGGTCGAGGGTGTGCCCGGCCGGCCCTGCACCCTGGTCGCCTACTACGTGGTCTACACCGACCCGGCCGACGACCTGGCGTTGCGCCTGTTGCACCTGGACCGGTCGCTGAACAAGCTGGTGGCCGAACATCAACCGGAGAGCGTCGCCGTCGAGCGCGTGTTCAGTCAGCACAACGTTCGTACCGTGATGGGCACCGCGCAGGCCAGTGGCATCGCCGTGCTGGCCGGGGCGCGGGCCGGGCTGCCGGTGCAGACGTACACCCCGAGCGAGGTGAAGGCCGCCGTGACCGGCTCCGGTCAGGCCGACAAGGCGCAGATGACCGCGATGGTGACCCGGCTGTTGCGGCTGGCCGAGCCGCCGAAGCCGGCGGACGCCGCCGACGCGCTGGCCCTGGCCATCTGCCACGTGTGGCGCGGTGGGACCCGCTCCAAGCTGGCCGCCGCGGCGGACAGGGCACGACGAGGAGGAGCACGATGATCGCCAGCGTGCGCGGCACGGTGACCGCGACGGGTCCGGACCAGGCGGTGATCGAGGTCGGCGGGGTCGGGCTCGCCGTGCACTGCGCCCCGGGGACCCTCGCGGAGCTGCGGGTCGGCCAGGTCGCCCGGCTCGCCACCAGTTTGATCGTGCGGGAAGACTCGCTGACTCTTTACGGCTTCGCCGACGACGACGCCAAGTCCCTGTTCGAGCTGCTCCAGACCGCGAGTGGCGTCGGCCCACGACTGGCCCAGGCGGTGCTGGCGGTGCACACCCCGGACGCGGTACGCAAGGCGATCGCCAACGCGGACACGGCCGCCCTGACCCGCGTACCCGGGATCGGCAAGAAGGGCGCGGAACGCCTGGTGCTGGAGCTACGGGACCGGATCGGCCCGGTGCCGATCGGCGCTGACGGGGCGGCCGGGGTGACCCGCGGCAGCTGGCCCGACCAGGTCCGGCAGGCGCTGGTGGGGCTGGGCTGGACGGCCGGGCAGGCCGATCAGGCGGTGGCCGCGGTGGCGGAGTCGATCGAGGGTGAGACCCCGCCGGTGCCGGTCCTGCTCAAGCAGGCCATCCGACTGCTGGGCCGCACCCGATGACCGCCCGGGCGGCACGATGAGCGCGAGGAGTGAGCCGGGTTTGCGAGCCCCGCAGTCGCGAATGAAGGCGGCACGATGAGTGAGACCGAGGGGCTCGTCTCGGCGTACGTCAGCGACGCCGATCGGGACGCGGAGGCCACGGTGCGGCCGAGGCGGCTGGCCGAGTTCATCGCCCAGGACCGGGTACGCGACCAGCTCGACCTGTTGTTGCAGGGCGCGATGCGGCGGGGGTCGCCGCCGGATCACATCCTGCTCTCCGGCCCACCCGGGCTGGGCAAGACGAGTCTGGCCAACATCGTCGCCGCCGAGCTGGGCGCGGGCATCCGGGTGACCAGCGGCCCGGCGATCGAGCGTGCCGGCGATCTGGCGGCGATCCTGACCAGCCTCGCCGAGGGCGACGTGCTCTTCATCGACGAGATCCATCGGATCGCGCGGCCGGCCGAGGAGTTGCTGTACAGCGCGATGGAGGACTTCCGGGTCGACGTGGTGGTGGGCAAGGGGCCCGGTGCGACGGCGATTCCGCTGGACGTCGAGCCGTTCACCCTGGTTGGCGCGACGACCCGTTCGGGTCTGTTGACCGGACCGATGCGGGACCGCTTCGGCTTCGTGGCGCATCTCGACTTCTACGCGCCGGCAGATCTGGAGACGCTGCTGCATCGTTCGGCGCGGATCCTGGGGGTGCCGATCACCCCGGAGGGCGCCACCGAGATCGCCGGTCGGTCCCGGGGCACGCCCCGGATCGCGAACCGGCTGCTGCGCCGGGTCCGCGACTATGCCGAGGTCCGGGCGGACGGGGTGGTCGATCTCGACACCGCGCGTGCGGCCCTGATCGTGTACGACGTGGACGCGCTCGGCCTGGACCGGCTGGACCGGGCGGTGTTGACCGCGTTGGTCGACTCGTTCCGGGGCGGCCCGGTCGGGTTGTCCACCCTCGCGGTGGCGGTGGGGGAGCAGCCGGACACGGTCGAGGAGGTCTGCGAGCCGTTCCTGGTGCGGGCTGGGCTGTTGGCCCGTACGCCCAGGGGTCGGGTGGCCACCGAGGCCGCTTGGCGGCATCTGGGGCGCACACCACCGAATGGTACATTTGGTGTGGATAGTCCACCTGTGCCCGACTTGTTCTCCTTGGACGTCGATCAGCCGTGATGTGAACGTGATCTGTGCCGCATTCGGCGTTCCCAGGTGCAGGGTTTAGACTTCGCCGCGGTCTGTACAGGACGTGAGAATCCGCCTCCGCTCCGGCACCCCGGTGCCGGGCAGGTGGCCAATGGGAAGGTCAGTAACCGTGCAATTGGCAGCAGCGGGTGGCGGGGCCGGCGGTTTCACGCCGATCCTGATGATCGCCCTGCTCTTCGGTGTCATGTACTTCATGATGATCCGGCCGCAGCAGAAGCGCCGCAAAGAGGCAGAGGCGATGCAGTCCAACCTCGGCCCCGGCGACGAGGTCGTGACCATCGGTGGGCTCTACGGCACTGTCACCGGCATCGAGGACGACACCGTCCTGATCGAGGTCGCCCCGGGCGTGCAGACCCGGTACGCCCGCCCGGCCATCGCGCGGGTGGTCACCCGCGCGGAGCTGCCGAGCGAGCCGGTCACCGAGGACGCGGACACCGTCAAGGAGTGACCCCTTCCCTCGGGGAGCGGCGATTGCGGCGTACGGCCGGTCGGCCGGCTTCCGGGGTCGTCGCGCCCGGACGGGGCAGCGGGCGAGACGTGAAAACTGGATAGTTGGGTCGACGCCGGGCGTCGGCACGTTCCCGTGACCGTCGGCGTTCCGCGCCGGGGGCGCCCGGTCCTCGTGTCGGCATTCCGTCGGCTCAAGGCAGACCCGTCGGGCGGGACCCCCGGCCCGACACCGCCGCCGCTGCGACAGCGGCGCGACCGTACAGGGAGACAGGACAGCCGTGGCACCACCTCAGGGACAGATGCGCCCCGGGCGGCAGCTCGCCGTGCTCGGGTTCATCTTCGTGGTCCTCTATCTTCTGGTGTTCTTCGCCGGCGCCAGCGGCAGCTGGAAGGACCGGCTCGAGCCCAAGCTCGGCCTGGACCTCATCGGCGGCACGCGGGTGACACTGGAGGCGACCAACAGCGTCGACGGCAAGCCCCCGACGGCGGAGAACCTCGAGGAGGCCCGCGAGATCATCGAGAGTCGGGTCAACGCGTTCGGCGTGGCCGAGGCCGAGGTGGTCACCGAGGGAAACCGCAACATCGTCATCTCCCTGCCCGGTGAGAACCGGAACCTCGACGACGTGGGCGAAGCCGCCGAGTTGCGCTTCCGCAAGGTGCTCAAGGCCGCGTCCGGCAGCGGGGTGGCCGAGGCGCCGCCCGCCGCCACGCCGACCCCGTCCGGCAGCGCCGCCCCGACCGGCAGCGCGACCCCGTCCGGTGCCGCGACCCCGTCCGGCAGCGCCTCGCCGAAGGTGACCTCGTCGCCCAGCGGCGGTCAGGGCGGAATGGCCCCGGCGTCGCCCAGCGCCACGCCGACCCCCTCCGCGTCCGCCACGGCCTCGCCGAGCGCCGCCGCGCCCAGCGCCAGTGCCGAGCCGGTGCCGGCCAGCGTCGAGGAGCAGCGCAAGGCCGTCGAGCAGAAGGTCGGCGCCGCCGCGTGGCAGGCCGCCAACGGGTTGCAGGCCCCGGCCGATCTGACCGCCGACCCGTCGCTGGCCGAGAAGCTCAAGCCGTTCGGCACGCTGTCTCCGCAGGAGGTCGCGGTGCTGCCGGCGCAGATGCAGTTCAACGTGCCGACGATCGGCTGCGCGCAGCTCGACCAGCGCCCCCCGGCGTCGATCTCCGACGCGAAGCAGCAGGTGGTCTCCTGCGAGGACGGCGCGTCGAAGTACCTGCTCGACCAGGCCAAGGTGCTGGGCACCGACGTGTCCGACGCCGACGCGGTGCTCGACCAGACCAACGCCTGGGTGGTCAGCCTGGACTTCACCGGCGACGGTCAGGGCAAGTGGACCTCGCTGACCCGTGAGGCGTTCAACAACGAGGGCCAGGCCTGCGACGCGACCGCCCTGGGCCAGGACGGCAAGTGCCGGGTGGCCGTCGTACTGGACAACAAGATCGTCTCTTCTCCGGAGATCCAGGGCGTGCTGACCGGCAACTCCCAGATCACCGGCACCTTCACCCAGAAGGACGCCAGCACCCTCGCCGGTCAGCTCCGCTACGGCGCGCTGCCGGTGACCTTCGAGCAGCAGGAAGCGCAGAACGTCACCGCCACGCTGGGTGCCAGCCACCTGCGCGCCGGTCTGCTCGCTGCCGGCATCGGCATGCTGCTGGTCATCATCTACGCGTTCTTCTACTACCGGCTGCTCGGCTCGGTGATCTTCCTGAGCCTCATCCTCTCCGCGCTGCTGGTCTTCGGCGCGCTGGTGGTGCTCGGCCGGCAGATCGGCTTCACGCTCACCCTCGCCGGCATCGCTGGAATGATCGTCTCGCTCGGTGTGGCGGCGGACTCGTTCGTCATCTACTTCGAACGACTGAAAGACGAGATCCGGGAGGGGCGCAGCCCGCGTAGCGCGGTTCCCCGCGCCTGGATCCGGGCCCGTCGGACGATCATCTCGGCCAACGCGATCACCCTGCTCTCCGCTGTGGTGCTCTACGTGGTCTCGGTCGGCACCGTCAAGGGCTTCGCGTTCGCGCTCGGCCTCGCCACCGTGCTGGACCTGGTCGTGGTCTTCCTCTTCCGGCACCCGATCATGACGATGTTCGCCCGGACCCAGGCGTTCCTGTCCCCGCGGGTCAGCGGTCTGGGCCGAGCACTGCCGGCTCGCAACCAGCCGACTCAGCCCCGCAACCCGCGCGCCAAGGAGGCCTGAGATGGCTCAAAACGGTCTGGCGAGCCGCCTCTACAACGGCGAGGCCGGTCTCAACATCGTCGGTCGACGCAAGCTCTGGTTCGGCGTCGCCGGGCTCCTGGTCCTGATCGCGATCCTCAGCTTCTCGATCCGTGGGTTCAGCCTGGGCATCGAGTTCGCCGGCGGCAACTCGTTCCAGGTGCCGGCCAGCGTCGGCACCCTGGACGACGCCGAGCGGGAGGTCAACTCGGCCCTCGCCGCCGAGAACACCGGCGTCACGGTGGCCACCACGCAGAAGGTCGGCGGTCCGGGCGGCGACTCCTACGAGCTTCGTACGCCGCAGCTCACCGCCGAGCAGGCCACCGCGGTCAAGGCCCAGATCGCCGAGGACCTCGGCATCAACGCCGACCAGATCAGCGACAACCAGGTCAGTGAGGCCTGGGGCAGCCAGGTGACCGAGCGGGCCGTACTCGGTCTGGTCATCTTCATCGCGCTGGTGATGGTCTACCTGATCCTGCGCTTCGAGTGGCGGATGGCCGTGGCCGCGGTCGCCTCGCTGATCACGAACCTGATCCTCACCGCCGGCATCTACTCGCTGGTCGGCTTCGAGGTCACCCCGTCGACGATCATCGGCTTCCTCACCATCCTGGGCTTCGCGCTCTACGACGTGGTGGTGGTCTTCGACAAGGTCCAGGAGAACACCCGGGGCATCACCGCCAACAACAACCAGACGTACGCCGAGGCGTCCAACCTGGCCATCAACCAGAGCCTGATGCGGTCGTTGAACACCTCGGTGGTCGCCCTGCTGCCGGTCGGTGGTCTGCTCTTCATCGGTGCCGGCCTGCTCGGTGCCGGCACGCTGAAGGACCTGGGTCTGGTGCTGTTCGTCGGTATGGCGGTGGCGTTCCTGACCTCCATCCTGGTGGCCACC
>NZ_JBEYSL010000306.1:0-8247 GCF_040642735.1 Micromonospora sp. NPDC047753
TCGGCGAGCCAGACCGACTTCGACTTCGTCCGGCAGCTCATCGACCGTGCTGGTCGGGCACGTCACCAAGGACGGCCAGGTGGCCGGGCCTCGGGTGCTGGAGCACCTGGTCGATGTGGTGCTGCACTTCGAGGGCGACAAGCACTCGTCGCTGCGCCTGGTGCGCGGCGTGAAGAACAGGTTCGGCGCGGCCGACGAGGTCGGCTGCTTCGAGATGCACGAGGGCGGCATCAGCAGCCTGGCCGACCCGTCCGGGCTGTTCCTGACCCGCTACGCCGAACCGGTCCCGGGCACCTGCGTGACGGTGGCCATGGAGGGGCGGCGCGCCCTGGTCACCGAGGTGCAGGCGTTGATCGGCGCGACCGTGGCGGGCTCTCCCCGGCGCACCGTCTCCGGTCTCGACTCGGCGCGACTGGCGATGGTGCTCGCGGTGCTGCAACGGCGCACCGAACGGCTGACCCTGCACGACCGGGAGGTCTTCGCCGCCACTGTGGGCGGGATCCGGGTGGTGGAGCCGGCCGCCGACCTGGCGGTGGCTCTGGCGGTCGCCTCCGGCGGGCTCAACCTGGCGATCGCGCCGCACCTGGTGGCGATCGGTGAGGTGGGGCTGACCGGCGAGGTGCGCCGGGTCGGGGCGGTGCCGCGCCGGCTGGCCGAGGCCGCCCGGCTGGGGTTCAAGGTGGCCCTGGTGCCGCCCGGCTGCGGCCCGACCAGCACCGGTGCCGGCCCCGAGCAGATGCGGGTGACCGAGGTCACCGACGTCCGTTCGGCGCTGCACCATGCGGCTCGCGCGTCCGCCGAGTGACCCACCGTGCCGACGAGGGCGGCGAAACCGGACAGCACGTCGCAAGCGGGAAACGTTGGAAAGGGCGGCATCGTGACACATCACAGTAACCACGACAGCACCCACCGCACGGCAGTCCGTAGACTGTGCCCGTGCCGATCGACCGCGATACCACCAAGCCAGCCGGCGCGCCGCCCCAGGCCCGCACCGGCGCCGTGGGCTCGCCCGCCCGCCCGATCAGCGTGAGCGTGACTGCGGGGGCCGCCGGGAGCGCCGGAGATCCGCTACGGGCCAATCTCGCCCTGATGGCCCCGGGCACCGCGCTGCGCGACGGTTTGGAGCGCATCCTGCGGGGTCGCACGGGCGCGCTCATCGTGCTGGGCTACGACAAGGTGGTCGAGGGCCTCTGCACCGGCGGCTTCCCGCTGGACGTGGAGTTCTCCGCGACCCGCGTGCGCGAGCTGTGCAAGATGGACGGCGCTGTCGTGCTCTCCAGCGACGGCACGAGGATCGTCCGGGCGGCGGTGCACCTGATGCCCGACCCGTCCATCCCGACCGAAGAGTCCGGCACCCGGCACCGCACCGCCGAGCGGGTGGCCCGCCAGACCGGCTACCCGGTCATCTCGGTCAGCCAGTCCATGCGGATCATCAGCCTCTACGTCAACGGCCAACGGCACGTGCTCGACGACTCGGCGGCCATCCTCTCCCGCGCCAACCAGGCGCTCGCCACCCTGGAGCGCTACAAGCTCCGGCTGGACGAGGTCTCCGGCACGCTCTCCGCCCTGGAGATCGAGGATCTGGTCACCGTGCGCGACGCGGTGGCAGTGGTGCAGCGGCTGGAGATGGTTCGCCGGATCGCCGACGAGATCGCCGGCTACGTGGTGGAGCTGGGCACCGACGGCCGCCTGCTCGCCCTCCAACTCGACGAGCTGATGGCCGGCGTTGACGCCGACCGGACGCTGGTCATCCGGGACTACCTCCCCGTCGGCCGCAAGTCGCGCACCCTGGACGAGGCTCTCGTCGAGCTGGACCTGCTCGGTGCCACCGAGCTGATCGACCTGGTGTCGGTGGCCAAGGCAATCGGCTACCCGGCCGCGTCCGACGCGCTCGACGCCGCGGTCAGCCCGCGCGGCTTCCGGCTGCTGGCCAAGGTGCCCCGACTGCCGGTGGCAGTGGTCGATCGCCTGGTGCTGCACTTCGGCAGCCTCCAGCGTCTGCTCGGCGCGACAGTGGAAGACCTGCAAGCCGTCGAGGGGGTCGGCGACGCCCGGGCCCGCGGCGTCCGTGAAGGGCTGTCCCGGCTCGCCGAGGCATCCATCCTGGAACGTTACGTCTGACCCGGCTCAGCCGGTGACGGTGAGCTTCACCGGGTCGCTGAGCTTCGTGCCGACCCGGGCGAACACCTGATACGACCCGACCGGCGGGAACGGTCCTCCGGCCAGCGCGCCGTCACAACGGCTGGTGTCCCGCCCGTTCCAGGGCACCTGGTAGGAGCGCTCGAAATTCGGCGTGAAGGACTGCACGTCCGAGCCCTCGACCTTGCCGCAGGTGTCCGACGACCAGACCTTCTCGGCCCCGGACTTGATGAAGATCTCCTGGAGGTCGGCGCCGACGTTGCGACTGCACGTCCGGTCCGACGTGTTCTTGATCCTCAGTTGCAGCTCGACCACCGCGCCCCGCTGCACCGAGGTCGGGCTCGCCGACGAGACCACGCTGATCTCGCCGTCGGTGCAGGTGCCGTCGTCCTCCGAACCGGCCGCCGCGCCCAGCGGCGGTGTGTTGCTGGTGATTCCCGGGCTCGGACTCGTCGCACCCGAATCAGCGGACGCGGACGACGCCGGAGCGCCGGTCTGCGGTGTCAGCACCGGCCCTGCGGGGCCTGACGTCGCGGCGGACGTCGCCGACGGCGACCCTCCCGCCTTCGGATCCTTGTCGCCGGAACGACCCGAACCGGTACAGGAGTAGAGCAGGACAATCAGGAACAGGAACCCCGCTCCGAGTACGACGGCGCGACGCCGCCAGTACACGGCGGGTGCCAGGGGGCCGACCGTCAGACGCATGATGCCCTCCACCGTAGCCGCGCCGTACCCGGCAGTGCGGCGCGACGCGCCGGAGCCACTCCGAGGCGCCCAGGCAACCCTCCACTGAGGACGGCCCGCCACCCGGTCACAGGTAGACCTTGCGCTGATAGACCGCGTGCGCACCGGCCACCCGGTCCAGGAAGAGCAGCCCCGCACAGTGGTCGATCTCGTGCTGCAACGCCCGAGCCTCGAAGCCGTCGGTCACCAGCCGGACCGACTCGCCGCTGCCCGGCAGATCACCCTCCACCACCAGCCGGCTGGCCCGCTTCACATCGCCCGTCAGGTCCGGCACCGACATGCAGCCCTCCCGGCCCGGCTTCCACCGCGTCGCCTCGACCACACGCGCGTTGCACAACACGAAGGTGCCGTGCACCGTCACCGCCTTGGGGTGCCCGGTCACGTCGACGGCAAAGACCCGAGCGCCCACCCCGACCTGCGGCGCGGCCAGCCCCACGCAGCCCGGCGAAACCTTCATCGTGGCTATCAGGTCGGCCGCGAGTTGGACCGTCTCCTTTGCCGTGGGGTCGACCTCGTCCGCGGCCCGACTCAGCACCGGATGCGGGGCGGACACCACCGCCCGCACCTCGCCCGGCACGTCCAGTGACTCCGGAGTCCAGTCCCCCAGGCCGACCGCCGGCCCACGCTCCTCGCCGGTCACAACAGGTCCGGGTCCGCCGGGCGGAGGGTGACCTCCACGCCCAGCTCGGCAGCCGTCCGGTGCAGCCGGTCGAGCAGAGTCTCCGCCACACCGGCCGGCAACTCGACCTCCGCCAGGACCACGTAGAGCGCACCGGTCAGCCGGGTACTCAGGTCGGTGACATTCCCCCCGGCGTCCACCAACACCCTCGTCATCGCCGCGACGATCCCCATCCGGTCCGAACCGTGCACCGCCATCACGTACGGCTCACCCACCGGAGGAACATCGCCGTCCGGGGTGACCGCGCGTACCGTCGCCAGCAGCTGGCCCTCGGCGGTCAGCGACGCCAGTGCGGCCTCGACCTCGGCGGCGGCCGGGCCGGTGCAGATGAGGGTCATCGCGAAATGCCCCCGCAGCCGCGTCATCGTGCTGTCGGTGAGGTTCGCGCCCAGTCGGGCCAGCACCTCCGCGACGTCGGCCACGATGCCCGGCCGGTCCCGACCGATGACGGTGATCGCGAGCTCGTTCATCCGCGCATTCTCCCCCGCCCGCCGAACGAGGACGTGGCACCCCGCCCGAACCGCCCACCCAACGGGAACGCCGGGCGTGACATCATCGACGACGCCATGACTCAACCCGACTTCGCCACACTGGTCAGCCGATGGTTCCAGCAGCACGCCCGTGACCTGCCGTGGCGCGAGCCCGGCGTCACCCCGTGGGCCATCCTGGTCAGCGAGGTCATGCTCCAGCAGACACCGGTGGTCCGGGTGGTGCCGGCCTGGCAGGCCTGGCTGGCCCGCTGGCCCGAACCGGCCGCGTTGGCGGCGGACACCCCGGCCGAGGCGATCCGGATGTGGGGACGCCTCGGCTACCCCCGCCGGGCGGTCCGGCTACGCGAATGCGCTGTCGCGATCGTCGACCGGCACGGCGGCCAGGTGCCGGACCGGCTGGAGCAACTGCTCGCTCTGCCCGGCGTCGGCACGTACACCGCTCGGGCGGTGGCGGCCTTCGCGTACGGGCAGCGGCACCCGGTCGTCGACACCAACGTACGACGGGTGGTGTGCCGGGCGGTGGCCGGCGAACCGGACGCCGGGCCCGTCACCCGGCCAGCGGACCTGGTCGCCACCGAAGAGTTGCTTCCGACCGAACCGGCCGCAGCGGCACTGGCCAGCGCCGCGTTCATGGAGCTGGGCGCGGTGATCTGCACGGCCCGGTCACCGCGCTGCACCGCCTGCCCCGTCGAGTCGGTCTGCGCCTGGCGGGCGTCCGGCCAGGAGGCGCCGGCCGGGCCGACCCGTCGACCCCAGCGGTACGCGGGCACCGACCGACAGGTTCGCGGTCTGTTGCTCGGAGTGCTCCGGGACAGCACCGGACCGGTCCCACACCAGCGGTTGGACCAGGTCTGGACCGACGACGTGCAACGCGCCCGCGCCCTAGCCGGGCTGGTGCAGGACGGGCTGGTCGAACCCGCCGGCACCGACTCCTTCCGCCTGGCCGGTGACGGCCCGTCCCTGCCAACAGCAGACCTCACCACCTGACCGTCCACGGGCGCATCCTGCGCGCCAACTGACGGGCCACACGGCCGCCCGCACTCGGTGTCGGGCGCGCCGGATGCCACTACATCCAGGTTGCTGCGCGATCTTGGGAGCCGAGCCCTTCACGGGGAGCGGGGACGGCGGCGGGGCGGGGTGAGGGGGCGCGAAAAGGCGGGGCCCCGGTGGCTTGCGCCACCGGGGCCCCGCCCCTTGCCGGTTGTGTTACTCGTCCACGCCCGCGGCGGCGGTGCCAGCGGCAGTGCCACCGAGGTCGGCCGGGACGGCGTCCGGAACTTCGATCGGCTTCTCCGAGCCCCGGAAAACGAGCTTGGACTTGTCGATGTCGTCCGGGTCGCCCTCGCAGTCCACCACGATGATCTGACCCGGGATCAGCTCGTTGAACAGGATCCGCTCGGAGAGGTTGTCCTCGATGTCGCGCTGGATCGTGCGACGAAGCGGACGGGCACCGAGCACCGGGTCGAAGCCCTTCGCGGCCAGGTACTTCTTGGCGTTGTCGGTCAGCTCCAGACCCATGTCCTTGTTCCGCAGCTGGCCCTCGATCCGTTGGATCATGATGTCCACGATCGAGAGGATCTCGCTCTGGCGCAGCTGGTGGAAGACGATGGTGTCGTCGATCCGGTTGAGGAACTCAGGCCGGAAGTGCTGCTTGAGCTCGTCGTTGACCTTCTGCTTCATCCGGTCGTAGGTGGACTCGGAGTCCTCCGACTGCTGGAAGCCCAGCGACACCGCCTTGGCGACGTCACGGGTGCCCAGGTTGGTGGTCAGGATGATGACCGTGTTCTTGAAGTCCACGATCCGACCCTGACCGTCGGTGAGCCGACCGTCTTCGAGGATCTGCAGGAGCGTGTTGAACACGTCCGGGTGGGCCTTCTCGATCTCGTCGAAGAGGACCACCGAGAACGGCCGACGCCGCACCTTCTCGGTCAGCTGCCCGCCCTCGTCGTAGCCGACGTAGCCGGGAGGGGCACCCACGAGCCGGGAGACCGTGTAACGGTCGTGGAACTCGGACATGTCCAGCTGGATGAGGGCGTCCTCGCTGCCGAAGAGGAACTCGGCGAGCGCCTTGGACAGCTCGGTCTTACCGACACCGGACGGGCCGGCGAAGATGAACGAGCCCGACGGGCGCTTCGGGTCCTTCAGGCCGGCCCGGGTACGCCGGATCGCCTTCGAGACCGCCTTGACCGCGTCCTCCTGGCCGATGACGCGCTTGTGCAGCTCGTCCTCCATGCGCAGCAGGCGCGAGGTCTCCTCCTCGGTCAGCTTGTAGACCGGGATGCCGGTCCAGTTGCCGAGAACCTCGGCGATCTGCTCGTCGTCGACCTCGCTGACGACGTCCAGGTCACCGGCCTTCCACTCCTTCTCCCGCTGAGCCTTCTGGCCGAGGAGCTGCTTCTCCTTGTCGCGCAGCTGGGCGGCGCGCTCGAAGTCCTGCGCGTCGATCGCGGACTCCTTGTCGCGGCGCACCTGGGCGATGCGCTCGTCGAAGTCACGCAGGTCTGGCGGCGCGGTCATCCGACGGATCCGCATCCGGGCACCGGCCTCGTCGATCAGGTCGATCGCCTTGTCCGGGAGGAAGCGGTCGGAGATGTACCTGTCGGCCAGAGTCGCGGCAGCCACGAGGGCGGCGTCCGTGATCGAGACACGGTGGTGAGCCTCGTAGCGGTCCCGCAGGCCCTTGAGGATCTCGATGGTGTGGGCCAGCGACGGCTCACCCACCTGGATCGGCTGGAAGCGGCGCTCGAGAGCGGCGTCCTTCTCCAGGTGCTTGCGGTACTCGTCGAGCGTGGTGGCACCGATGGTCTGCAGCTCACCACGGGCCAGCATCGGCTTGAGGATGCTCGCGGCGTCGATCGCGCCCTCGGCGGCACCCGCACCCACCAGGGTGTGGATCTCGTCGATGAACAGGATGATGTCGCCGCGGGTGCGGATCTCCTTGAGCACCTTCTTGAGGCGCTCCTCGAAGTCACCGCGGTAGCGGGAACCGGCGACGAGCGCGCCCAGGTCGAGCGTGTAGAGCTGCTTGTCCTTGAGGGTCTCGGGCACCTCGCCCTTGATGATCTTCTGGGACAGCCCCTCCACCACGGCGGTCTTACCGACGCCGGGCTCACCGATCAGGACCGGGTTGTTCTTGGTACGGCGGGAGAGCACCTGCATGACCCGCTCGATTTCCTTCTCGCGCCCGATGACCGGGTCGAGCTTGCCCTCGCGGGCGGCCTGGGTCAGGTTACGGCCGAACTGGTCCAGCACCAGGCTGGTCGACGGCGCGGCCTCACCCGGCGCGGCGCCCGCCGCGGCAGGCTCCTTGCCCTGGTAGCCGGAGAGCAGCTGGATCACCTGCTGGCGGACCCGGTTGAGGTCGGCGCCGAGCTTGACCAGCACCTGGGCGGCGACGCCCTCGCCCTCACGGATCAGCCCGAGCAGGATGTGCTCGGTGCCGATGTAGTTGTGGCCGAGCTGCAGCGCCTCGCGCAGCGACAGCTCCAGCACCTTCTTGGCCCGCGGCGTGAACGGGATGTGCCCGCTCGGCGCCTGCTGGCCCTGGCCGATGATCTCCTCGACCTGCTGGCGGACGCCCTCCAGGGAGATGCCGAGGCTCTCCAGGGCCTTTGCCGCGACGCCTTCACCTTCGTGGATCAGGCCCAGCAGGATGTGTTCCGTACCGATGTAGTTGTGGTTGAGCATCCGGGCCTCTTCTTGGGCCAGGACGACAACCCGTCGCGCTCGGTCGGTGAACCGCTCGAACATGCCCTCGTGCTCCTCACGTGCCGTGCGCCTTGATGGTCAAGATCTTGGCGGGGCCGGTGCACGAACGTCCAGGACGGGCGTCCGTGCCTCCTTACTCTATCGTCGCTGACCGACTCCGCTGAGGTCGTGTGTCTCTGCTCTGGGTCGGTTCCACGTCGTTTTGAACAACCGTCCGCGCTCAGGAGGTGTTCCGGTAGCCCTGTCGCTACGCGCAGAGCGAAATCCGACTGACTCGACGGAAGCCCGATCCGGGGTCCCGAAGCGCTCCGGGAGGCCCCGGAGGGCGGACCGGCGGTCGCGACGAGCGCCGCGCCGGCCCTTGGGGAAGGTTATCCACAGGCTGTGGACAGCTGTTCCACTGGTTGTGGACAACGCCGGTCGGCCCGGAATGCTTCCCGGCCCCGAACGGGCACGATGACGCCGTCCGGATACGGCGACGCCGGC
>NZ_JBEYSL010000307.1:0-8242 GCF_040642735.1 Micromonospora sp. NPDC047753
GCTCGTGTCGTCTCGGTGGCCTCCGGGCGCGACCCGGCGTGGCGGATCCGGTGGGACGACGTGCAGTTCGCACGCGGCTACGACAAGTGGGAGTCCAGGTCCAACCGCATCTCCGCCCCGGCGGCCAGCTGACCCAGGCGGCAGGTGATCGGTTCGACGCTGTCGTGGACGCCCGCGCACGTGCCCCACCCGTCGACGTCCGCGCGCACCACAGCGGGCACGCCCAACCGCAGCACCACGTGGGCGACCGGGCCCGTGCCCCGGTTACGGATCCGCACCGTGGCCGTACCCGTCCGGGAGCCGTCGTCGGCAGTTCTCAGCACGAGGTCACCGGTGGTGACGGAGACGTCCGCCAGGTTCGGGTTCGGACCGAAGCTCGTCGGCCCGGAGACCTGGCTGAAGGCGTCACCCTTCCAGCGGTAGCCCCGCCACTGCCGTTGTGACCACCTGGCGTTCCAGCCACCCCCGGGAGCGATGTCACCGACCTGAACGCGAACCGTGCCGTCGCCCACGACGTCCAGCGCGAACAGCCACTCCGGCTTGTCGATGGTGGTCGCGACCACCCGGCCGACAGTCGTCGCCTTTCCTTCCTCGTCGCGGTCGAAGGCGACCACCTGCATCGGCCCGCGGGTGCCGAGCACGCACTGCACGAGAGCCACGGTCTCCACCGCGCCGTCTCCGTCGATGTCGCCGTGGTCGAGCGCCAAAAGCCAGTTCGCGCCCTCCCGGGCGTCGCCGGTGAGCCGCGTCTGCGACGTCGGGCAGCCTCGTCCGGCCCGCCACGCCGGCAGGGTCACCGGCACCCCCAGCAGCTGGGCCCGGCTGAGCCGGCCGTCCGGCACCCCGATGGTCGGGCTGGCACTGGTCCCGGCAGGGCTGGGGGTCGGACTCGTCGGCGTCGGCGCCGGCGTCGGTGACGCCGAGATGCTCGGCGTCGGGTCGACCGGACCAGGCCGATGGTCCGGGCCGCTCAACGCCGCGTATCCGACGGCCGACCCGCCGAACAGGGCGAGCGCCGTCGTGGCGGTGGCAGCCAGCCGGCGTCGGCCGCGGCCTCGTACGGTCCGTCGAACGGCGGCGGGCCCCGGCGCCTCGACCTCCGCCAGCGCGGTACGGCGGTAACGGGCGAACTCTTCGGCGAGGTCAAGAATCTCCTGCTCAGACATCCCGCACCTCCTCATTGGTGTCGCGTAGGTGAGCGGCGAGCGCGGTTCGGCCCCGGTACAGCCAGGACTTGACAGTCCCTTCGGCGACCTGTTCCTGGGCGGCGATCTCCGCGACCGTCAGGTCGGCGAGGTAGTGCAGTACGACGGCCCGCCGCTGTTTCGGCGGCAACTTCGCCAACGCGGTGTCGACGGCGACCCGGTCGGGGCTCGGCTCCGCGACGTGTGTCTCGCGCTGCCGCAGCAGCCACTGCTGGGCGGTCCGCAGCCGCCGCCAGCGGTTGTGGCCGAGATTCCACGCGACCCGACGGACCCAGGCCAGGGGGTCCTGGTATCCGGCGAGCCGGTCCCAGCGGGCGTACGCCCGACAGAACGCCTCCTGAACCAGGTCCTGTGCCTGCCCCCGGTCACCGGTGTACGCGGTCAGTTGCACCACCAGACCGCGGTAGTGGGCGTGGTAGAAGTCGTCGAAGACCAGCTCTGCCGGCGCGGAGGTCGCGGCTCCCGGTGGATCCGGTGGGCGCCCACCCACCGGCACATCTCGTGTCACAAGCACTTGTCCTCCCCGTGGCGACTGCCGGCGTCGTGTTCGCCAGCACCGGTCACACAAGCGAGCGCACCGGTAGGTTGCGCGTCAATCGCTGCCGATCCTTGTCGGCTCGGGGACAATTGGTGGACCGCTCGGGCCGATCACCGCCGGACCGCACGGACGCCGGCTGTGATTCACTGTCGGTGAGGAGAGGGGGCGGTCGTGCAGCTGCCGGCAGTGCTCGGCGAGCCGATCCGGTTCGTGCTGAACTGGGGGCGCCGCTACTCGCTCTGGGTGTTCAACTTCGGTCTGGCCTGCTGTGCCATCGAGTTCATCGCCACCAGCATGGGTCGGCACGACTTCATCCGACTCGGCGTGATCCCGTTCGCCCACGGCCCCCGCCAGGCCGACCTGATGGTGGTCTCCGGCACGGTGACCGACAAGATGGCCCCGGCGATCAAGCGCCTGTACGACCAGATGCCCGAGCCGAAGTACGTCATCTCGTTCGGCGCCTGCTCCAACTGCGGCGGCCCCTACTGGGATTCGTACTCGGTGACCAAGGGCGTCGACCAGCTCATCCCGGTCGACGTGTACGTGCCCGGCTGTCCGCCCCGGCCGGAGGCGCTGCTGCACGGCATCCTTCGCCTGCAGGAGAAGATCGCCGCCGAGCAGTCCGGCATCGGAGGTGTGCCGCAACGGGACGTGCTGGCCGCGCCGCTGGACGCCCCGCCCCGCGAGGCCGCCGCGCCCCGCTCGGTCGACTCGCTCACCGCCCCGCCGGTACGCCCACCAGCCGCGAGCTGAGGGCGGCCGGCCGCCACCCGGAGCTGACCCGGGCGACGGCCGACCGTCGGCAGGTCAGCTGGCCGGCAATGCCAGGGTGAACGTGACGGTGTTGTCGCTGGGGTCGACGTCGGGAACTGTCTCGTCCCAGTAGAGGGTGGCCAGCTCTACGGTGATCGGGGTCGCCTCGTCCGCCGGGTCGGTCGGCCGGCTGATGAACAGCGCCACGTCGCGCTCCTCACCCTGCATCAGCAGACCGCCCGGCACGAATGCCTGTGGGCCGTACACCGGGCCGTCGAAGGGCTCGGTGAACCGGATCATCGACCCGGCGGGCAGCTGCGTGGCAGTCAGCGAGTTGGCGAGCTGCCGGGCGTCACCCGCGTACCGGACCCGGAGCGGCACCCGCCGGGTGTTCTCGGGGCCGTCGGTCACCGGGCCGGCCAGCTCGACGGACGCGTTCGCCTGGGCGTCCTGCACGTACGTCTGCGGGCGGGCCAGCTTGCCGTCGAGGGAGCGGAACTGTGCGCTGAACGGCACCGTGCCCAGGGATCCGGTGTCGTACGAGTAGGCGGTGACCAGGCCTCCGTCCGCGATCATCGGGTAGCTGCGAGGGGTGGTCAGCACCTGGAACTCCACAGTCGCCCGGCGAGACTCGCCCGGGGCCAGATCGTTGCCACGCGGCAGGGCGCAGGTGCGGACCAACAGCCCTTCCTCCACGCCGTCCGATTCGCAGCGTGACTCCACGCCCCCGGAGAAGGAGCCCGCCACGGCCTCGCGGATCCGGAAGTAGAAGCCCTGCGTGCTGTCACTGTTGTTGGTGATGGTCACCCGAAGGCTGCCCCGGTAGCCGCGTTCGGTCGGCTCGAGCACCAGCCGGCTCAGCGAGAACGTGGGGGCGTCGGCGGAGACCGACGGTGCGGCCGAGGCTGGTCCGGCCCCGCCGATCGTCGCCGTCAGGCCGAGTAGTGCGGCGGTGAGTAGAGTCCCCGTTTTGCGGAGCATCTGTATCTGGTCCTCCATGGTCGACGCCCGGCGAGGGACCTGTCGCCGGTCGTGGCGATGCCTCGATCGACGAACGTAACCATGGTGTCCGGGCCCCCGCGCCGTGACCCGGACAGCATGATCGATGGATGGGCCGTTCGCCACCCCGTTGTGGACCCGCCGCACTAGCCTGCGCACTATGAGCAGCTCAGGGGACCAGCGCTCCGCCCACATCGTCGACGTGCTCACCGAGGAGTTCGGCGCGTCGATGGCTATCGACCCGGCCGCCTTCCGCCGCAAGTTCCGCAAGATGGCGGCGTCGCCGTTCGCCTTCTACCGGGGCAGCGCCGCGCTGTTCTACGCCGACCAGCTCGGCGACTTCGCCGACGACCGGTTCCTGAACGAGCAGACCAGCCGGGTGTGGATCCACGGTGACCTGCACGCGGAGAACTTCGGCACCTACATGAACGCCTCCGGGCAGCTCGTGTTCAACGTCAACGACTTCGACGAGGCGTACGTCGGGCCGTTCACCTGGGACCTGCGCCGGCTCGCGGCCAGCGTGGCGCTGCTCGGCTACGGCAAGGCGCTCTCCGACACGGCGATCGGGGAGCTGGTTGCCGGGTTCGCCCGGTCGTACCTGACCGAGCTGCGGGCCATCGCCGCCGGCGGTGACGACGCGATCGGTTCGATCACCCTGGACAACGCCGACGGGGTGCTACGCCGGGTGCTCCAACAGGCCCGGCTCAACACCCGCGTGGACCTGCTCGCCGCGCAGACCACCATCGACAACTACGAGCGACGTTTCTCCATCGGCGACGGCGTCTTCGAGATCGACGACGCCACCCGGGACCTGGTCAGCGCCGCCTTCCAGGAATACCTGGGCACCCTGCCGAACGCCTCGACGCAGCTGCGCCCGGTGGCGGCGCGGATCAAGGACGTGGTGCTGCGCAAGGGGGTGGGCATCGGCTCGGCCGGGCTGCCGTCGTACAACCTGCTGCTGGAGGGGCACACCCAGGCGCTGGAGAACGACGTCGTCATCTACATGAAGCAGGCTCAGGTGCCGGCCGTGGCGCGGTACGTCACCGACGAGTCGGTCCGCGGCTACTTCCAGCACCAGGGGCACCGGACCGCCGAGTCGCAGCGGGCGTTGCAGGCGCACGCCGACCCGTGGCTGGGCTTCACCGAGCTGAATGGGGCCGGTCAGCTGGTCGCCGAGGTTTCCCCGTACGCCGCCGACCTGGACTGGTCGGACGTGAACGAGCCGGAGGAACTGACCGGCGTTCTCGTCGACCTCGGTCGGGCGGTGGCCCGGATGCACTCGGTCGCCGACGACGAATCCAGTCACGACCTGGTGGACTACTCCACCGAGGAGGCGATCGTCGCGGCGGTCGACGCCGACGAGTCGGGATTCGTCGCCCACCTGGTGGACTTCGCCCACGCGTACGGGGTGCGCGCCCGCCAGGACCACCAGCTCTTCGTCGACCTGTTCCGCAACGGTCGACTGCCGGGCATCTGATCGGGCGCGGCGTCGCTCAGGACGCGAACTCCAGCACCACCTTGATGTCGTCCGGCCCGGGGGTGTACGCGTCGGCGTACCGGTTCACCGGCACCCGCCGGGTGATCAGCGACTCGAGCCAGATCTGGTCGGCGCGGGCGAGCGCCTGCGCCGCCATGTTCCAGTGCCGCCGGTTGGCGTTCACCGAGCCGAACACCACGTTGTTCTCCAGCACCAGGGCCCGGTTCAGCGCCCCGGCGTCGAAGTCGATGCTCCGGCCACCGCTGGACACCCCGGCCAGGCAGACGATCCCGGTCGGGGCCGCCTTGCACATGACGTCGAGGACCACTGTGGGAGCGCCGGTGCACTCGATCACCACGTCCGGCTCGAAGGGCAGGTCGTTGACCGGCACGGTGTGATAGGTGGCGCCCAGCCCGGCGACCAGCTCCGGCTTCGGCCCCTCGGTGTTGCGGTCCAGCACGTGGACGGTGAGCCCGCGCTGGGTGCCGAGCAACGCGGCCAGCAGCCCGATCGGCCCGGCCCCGGTCACCAGGACGGTCTGCGGCTGCCACTCGGCCCGGTGCCCGATCCGCTCGATGTGGTCCCACGCCTTCGCCACCACACTTGTCGGCTCCAGCAGCACGCCCACCTGGGCCAGCGTCGGATCGAGCGCGACAGCGAACCGCGGTTCCACCCGCCAGCGGTCCCGAGCGAACCCGGCCAGTGCCTTGATGCCATGTTCGGTGTACTGACCGTTACGGCACATGTCCCACTCGCCGACAGCGCAGTTCGGGCAGGGCACCGGGTCGGGATACCTGACGATTCCGGCCACCAGGTCACCGGGTTGCAGGGTGCCGCTGGAGTCCTCGATCACCCGGCCCAGTGACTCGTGCCCGATGACCAGGCGGTCGGCACCCGGCGGCGCCTCGCCGTACTCCCCGGCGATGATCTCGTGGTCGGTGCCGCAGATCCCCACCGCCAGCGCCTCGACCAGGACAGAGCCCTCCTCGGCAGCCGGCTCCGGCTGATCGTCGACGAGGCTCAGCGAGTTGGCGACCCCAGGTCTTACCGTCACAGCGCGCACGTCCTCATCTTTCCCCGCCCAGGCGCGCGCCGCGCCCAAAGCCGGCAGATCGCCGGGCATCGGCGGCGGCCAGGTGCGGCCTCGGCCGGCACTAGGATCAGCGGCATGACTCCCGAAGAGGTCGGCGCTCGACTGGTCGCGCTGCTCGCGCCGGCTGAGGCGACGCCGTCGGTCTCCGGCGGGCAACGTTTCGCCAGGGCCACCATCGACGTGCCACCCACGAGTTGGCTCACAGCGGTTTCGGCCGCTCGTGACGACGCCGAGCTGGCCTGTGACTTCTTCGACTGGCTCTCCGCCGTCGACGAGTTGGCCGAGGGCTTCGACGTGGTGGCGCACCTCTGGTCGACGCGACTGCGGCACGGCGTGCTGCTGCGTACGCGGTTGCCGAGAAGCGCGCCCACTGTCACCTCGGTGGTCGACGTCTACCCCGGAGCCGCCTGGCACGAGCGGGAGACGCACGAGATGTTCGGCATCGACTTCGCCGGGCATGAGGAGCTGCTGCCGCTGCTGCTGCCGCCGGAGTTCGAGGGCCACCCGTTGCGTAAGGAGTTCGTGCTGGCTTCCCGGGTGGCGAAGCCCTGGCCGGGCGCGAAGGAGCCGGGCGAGTCCGAGGCCGGCGGCGGGCGTCGACCGATCCGCCCGCCGGGCGTACCCGCTCCGGGCGAGTGGGGGCCCACGCCCACCCCGGCCGGCGCCGGTGGAGTGGGGGAGGGCCCGCGTGGCGGCACCCCCGCCAGACCGGCCCGTGAGCGTCCGGCGCGGCCCGCCCCGGGGGCCCGCCCGGCGCGTACTCCCCGCCCGGTCGGCGCCACCGACGGCCCGATCCCTGCCGACCAGCCCGCGCCCGACGCAGGCCCGGCCGCACCTGACCAACCTGGCGCCGGCCCGACTACCGCGCCCGCGCCCGGCGTTGGCCCGGCCAACCAGCCCGCGCCTGACGCGGCCGCACCTGACCAACCTGGCGCCGGCCCGACTGCCGCGCCCGCGCCCGGCGCGGCCACACCTGAGAAGCCCGTGTCCGACGGGCCGGCTGCCGAGCCCGTGTCCGACGGGCCGGCTGCCGAGCCCGTGCCCGGCGTCGACGAGATCGGCCACGTCGCGTCCGGCGCGGCCGCATCGGACAAGCCCGGCGAGGGCTCGGCCGCGTCGGGTGGCGAGCCGGTCGCGGACCCGCCGGGCCGCGACGGCCGGAGCGACCACGACGGGGGTACGGCCTGATGCCGCTCTGGGTGGAGTTGGTGCTCCGGATCGGCGGCGTGGTGGTCGCTTTCCTCACCCTGCCGTTGCTTGTCGGCCAGGCCGAACACAAGGTGATGGCGCACATGCAGGGTCGGCTCGGCCCGATGTACGCGGGCGGCTTCCACGGCTGGGCCCAGCTCGTGGCCGACGGGGTCAAGTTCGTGCAGAAGGAGGACATCACCCCGCGCGAGGCGGACCGGGCGGTGTTCCGGTTGGCGCCGGCGGTGGCCCTGGTGCCCTACCTGCTGGTGTTGCTCGTCATTCCGCTCGGTCCGAACGACCTGGTCGGCCAACCGTTGGACATCGGCCTCTTCTTCGTGCTGGCCGTGGTCGGCGTCGGGGTGGTGGCGGTGCTGATGTCGGCGTGGGCGTCGGCCAACAAGTACAGCCTGCTGGGCGGGTTGCGCGGGGCGGCCCAGTTGCTCGGTTACGAGCTGCCGCTGGTGCTGGCCGCCGCGTCGGTGGCGATGGCGGCAGGCACGCTCAGCCTGTCGGGCATCGTCGAGGCGTGGCAGCCGTGGTGGCTGCTCTGGCAGGCACCCGCGATGATCATCTTTTTCGTCGCCGGGCTGGCCGAGATCCGTCGACCACCGTTCGACATGCCGGTGGCCGACTCGGAGCTTGTCTTCGGCTACATGACCGAGTACACCGGTCTGCGGTTCGCGTTCTTCCTGCTCGCCGAGTACGTCGGCATCGTGGTGATCGCCGCGCTGACCACTGTGCTGTTCCTGGGTGGTTGGCAGGGCCCGTTCGCCGACGACCAGTTGGGCTGGCTCTGGACGCTGCTCAAGATCTTCGCGGTCTCCTTCGTGATCATCTGGCTCCGGGTTTCCTACCCCCGGCTACGCGAGGACCAGCTCCAACGCCTCTGCTGGCTGGGGTCGTTACTCGGCCGTTGACGGACGTTCATCCCAAGCCGATGAGCGGCTGAGGCGGCAAACGCCTCCATGCCCATCGCGGCGAACATG
>NZ_JBEYSL010000308.1:0-8230 GCF_040642735.1 Micromonospora sp. NPDC047753
GGTGACTGGATTCGGCACCTCACCTTCACCCAGATCTACGGGCCCGGCCAGTTGCGTTCCGGGCTCACCCAGACCACGTTGCCGTGTCGCCCCGACGGCCGCCGGCCCCATCCTGGTCAGTTGTCGCGCGGCTGCGGGATCTCCTGCCTCGTGAACGAGATGCCCGCCGCCGGGGCGGCCCGGGTGGCGAGCGACGCAGTCGACTCGTCGGTGTCGTAGAGCCGAACCGAACCGTTGGCGGTCCGGCTCACGAAACCGAGTCGGTTGCCGTTGGAGTTCTGGAAGACGAATGCCGTCGGGTCGGTCGGATAGGTCTCGTCCGGTACCGTCGCCGTGGCCCAGTTGCCCCAGGCGGTGGAGCCCGCGGCGGTCTGTCGGCTGTGCTGGATGGTGTCGTCGGTCGTCCGGGTGAACACCGAGACGCGGCCGGTGTTGGGGCTCAGCACCGCGGTCGGGGAGCCGACCGGCGTGATCCCGCTGGCTCCCACCGCGGTCCAGGTGCCGGGCCAGGTGCCGTCGATGTTCTGCAACTGGCTCTTGACCACTCCGTCGGTGTGGCGGGCGAACACCATCAGGCGACGCCCAGGCAGTGTCACCACGCTCGGCGTGTCCACAAAGCCCGCGCCACCCAGCCCCGTCCAGGCGGAGGTCAGCGCGCCACCCTTGTACGTGGCGGCCTGCAGGGTGCCGGCAGCGTCGGCCACCAGAAGTGTGGCGGCGCCGTCGGCGCCCGGCACGGCGACCGGCGTCCCGGTCAGGCCGGTGCCACCGAGCGGCGTCCACGGAAACAGATCGCCGGCCGTGCCGTCCTGCCGCCGGTGCCACAGTGCGCCCTCGGCGTCCAGGGCGAAGACCACCCGGGTGTCGTCGGAGAGCCGGACGGCGGTCGGCTCCGAGCGCATCGCCCCACCGAGGGCGAGCCACGGGTTCCAGTCCGGCATGGCCGGCGTCTTCTGAGTCAACGAACCCACGTTGCTGGTGGTCTCGTGGGCAACGATGGTGACCCTGTTCTGGGCGTCCGAGACCAGCGACGGCTTACCCGTGTACGCCTCGGTGCCGGGCACCGGTGACCACTGGATCGAATACAGCGAGTCCGGGTTCGCGCGTCCGTGCCGCAGTTGACCGATGTTGTCGGTGTAGGCGATCTCCAGGCTGCCGAGCGCGGTGCCGGCGGGCGGGGCCTGCACGACCGCCAACGGGGCGTTCTGCCGCGCCGGGGTGGCGGGCAGCGCGGGGCTGGTGATCGCCCCCTGCCGGCAGGTGTTGGTGGTGGTGAAGACGTTCGGGAAGCCGGCCCAGCCGTTGCCGATCTGGTCCGCGGTCAGTGCCCAGGACAGGTTGTCGTCGCGGAAGCGGTACTGGAACAGATCACCGTCGGCCTGAATGCCGAAGAGCGTGTCTCCGCCGGCGGAGAAGAGCCCCTTGGTGAACCCCTGCCAGTCGCTCGAACCGACCTGACGGTCCCGCAGGAGCCACCGCTGACTCGCCGGGTCGAATCGGTGCCGGTAGAGCTTGCCGTCGGACGTTCGGCCGTAGAGGGTGCCGGGGGCACCGGCCACGATCAGGTTGTACCGGTCCCAGCCGGAGTCGATGACACGTGCGTCGATGGTCCATTTCCGCGTCGGCTCGTCGAACCGGTACCAGCGCAGTTTGCCCTGGGCGTCGACGGCGTAGAAGTCGCCGATCTGATCCACAGTGATCTTGTTGCGGTAGCTGGCTGTCGCGTAGTTCGTGAAGCTCGAACTGATGATCAGGTTCTGCTTGCCATCGATGGTCTCCCAGTTGCTGCCTGTCCATCGGTAGCGGTTCAGCCCGGTCGAGTTGATGCCGTAGACCCGGCCGTCCGGCCCGCCCAGCAGGCGGCCGAACGTCTGCCAACCGCTGGGGCCGACGGTGGTGGCGGCGGTGAACACGCCGCCGTCCTTGCCCGGGGTGCTGTACTGGCGACGGGCGAGAGTGCCGGTCGTGGTCGAGTTGAAGAACGCCGCGGCCCCTGTGCAGCTGAAGGCGTCGGTGGCCGCCTGGGCGGGAGACGCCGGCAGCGGTGCCACGAGGCCGGCGGCGCCGATGAGCGCTGCGGCGGTCAACGCCAGCGACCGACGCCGAGAAGACGTCCGTGGTGTGGACTCTTTGGTTAACTGGGACACGTTTGTGTGATCCTCCCCCGAGAAAATAAAAATGACCGTGGTGAATTGATCAGTCTGTGGTGATCGCCACATTCACAGAGGGTCCACTGTGCGCGGTGAGTGATCCATCCGCCACGGTCGCGGCCCATCATGCACGACAGTGGGCCGCCTGCCAAGCGCGGAAGCTCGGCCCGGTTCGAGGTGTCCGGGAACATCCACGATGGACATTAGGGGCGGGTCGGAGCAGGCAGTAAACGGACTTAAGGCTCCAAATGGCCGAAGTCTTAACGGAAAGTAGTCTCCCCAGGTCGTAGCGCAAATGAGGAAGGTTGCCGCCACTGTGGCTTGACAGCCGATCGAGCGTGCTGCAACCTACAGCGGCATATCGATGAGTAGCAGCACACGGGGGTGTGAAGCTGTGACCGCTGACTTGGCGGCGTTCTGCCGTGCCGAGGCGACACGAATATTGTTGGGCGCTCCGCTCCCGCGTGAATTCCGTCCACCCGAGTGGTCTCTTTCTCTTTTCTGACATTCTCGTCGACCGATGAGTCGGCGTCGTAACGCCGTGCCCGTGAAGAGGTAGCGGCGATCCACACCCGGCTTCGTGGGGCCTTCACAGGTCTCGCGGCCGGCACGTGCCTGTCTCCGCCTCGTAGCCCGTCCTCGATCCAGGGGTGACCATGTCCTTCAGCATTCGCCGTCTGCCCGACCCGCGCGGTCGGCTGACCGATCTGCGTGGTCGGCTACCCCGGCAACGTTCGATGTTCGGCTCCGGCACCACCCGGTCGGTCCTGGCCGCCGCTCTGGCCGGCGTGCTGATGCTCAACCTGGGCGGCAGCGGGGTGACGGCGCTGCCGGCGGGCAGTGCCCGCGACCGGGACGGTGTGGCCTCCGCCGGTCGGGGTGGCGGCGGCGCGAAGCCGAACCAGGCATGGGGCTCGGCGGCCGGCAAGGCTCACGTGACACCCGGACGCCCCAACCGTGACCTGCCGAAGTCCATGCGCGGGCAGTACCCGCTGCACAAGCTCGCCGACAAGCCCGCCCCGGGGCGCAACAAGGCGTCCGTCGCGACGGCACCCGTCGAGGACACCCCAGGCTTCGACAAGCGAACCAGCCGGGAACGACCGGCCGAGCGCGACGTCAACCAGCGGGTCTTCGACAACGCCGACGGCACCCAGACCACCGAGTTCTCCTCCTCCCCGATCAACTACCGCAAGCCGGACGGCACCTGGGCGCCCATCGACCACGCCCTGGTGCCGACCACCGACGGGTGGGGGATCGCCGCCGACTCGGTCGGTCTGCGCCTCGCCGGCAACGGCGCCGCGAGTCAGTTGGCCCGGCTGAGCTTCGACGCTGACACCGAGTTCGGGTTCGGTCTGGCCGAGGCGTCCAACGCGCCGGGCCGGGTGAACGGGAACGCCGTCACCTACCCCGGCGTACGCCCCGACGTCGACCTGCGTCTGGAGCCCCGGGCCGGCGGCCTGAAGGAGACCCTGGTCCTGCGCTCGGCCAAGGCGCCCGCCTCGTTCGTGTTCCCGCTGAGCCTGCGCAACCTCACCGCGAAGCTGGTCGACGGTCAGGTCGTCCTCAGTGACCGCGACGGGCGCGAACGCGGGGTGATCCCGGCGGGTTACATGGTGGACGCCGGCACCGGCACAGCCGGTCCCGCCACCTCCACCAAGGTCGCGTACGAACTGGTCACCACGGGTGGGCAGACGGCGCTGAAGGTCACCCCCGACCGGGCCTGGCTGACCGATCCGGCCCGGCGGTACCCGGTCGAGGTCGACCCGACCGTCGGCCCGCCGGTCGCTGCGATCAACGCCGACAGCAGCATGTACGTGCACGGAGACAGCTCCACGTCCGGCAGCAGCGAGTTGCTCGTCGGTCGCTCCGGCGGGTCCAACGCGGCGGCCTACCTCAAGTTCGGCAACCTGGTCAGCCGACTCCAGAACCACACCATCCACGGGGCCGCGCTCTCCGCTGTCAACTTCGACGCGGCTTCCTGCAAGGCGCGCGCGGTCAGCGTCCACCCGGTCACCGGGTCGTGGTCGGCCGGCACCGGCTACTCGTACCCGGGGCCGGCAGTGGGTGGCGCGCTGGTCAGCCGCTCGTTCGCCCACGGGTACGTCGCTCTCGGCCAGTCCCAGTCCGCCTGCCCGGCAGCCGGGGAGATGTTCGACCTCGGCGTCGGCGGCCGTAACCTCGTGCAGCGCTGGGCCAACGGCCAGCAGGCCAACAACGGTCTCTCGCTGCGCGCGTCCACCACCGACACCTCGGCGTGGAAGAAGTTCGCCGGCACCGGCACGGCGAACCCGCCGGCGCTCTACGTCACGCACAGCCCGTACAACGCCGGATACGCGATCCCGAAGCCCACTCCGGAGCCGGCCGTCCTGCGTAACCAGGACGGCAAGGTGAAGGTGACGGTCACCAACCTCGGTGCCGAGGCGTGGACGCCGGCCAACTACTACCTCGCGTACCGGGTCTACAACGCGCAGACCGGCGCCGCGGTGACCCAGCAGCGGGCGGCGAACCTGCCCTCCACCCTGGCCCGTGGCGCGAAGGTCACCCTCGACGCGACGGTCAAGCGGTTGGAGCCCGGCTCCTACTTCCTCGACTTCACCATGGTGCGCACCGGTGGAGCGGTCTTCACCGACCACCAGGTGCCACCCGGTCGGATCGTGCTCCAGGTGTTCGACGTTCCGCCGGTCGTGCAGGAGCTCTACCCGGAGAACGGGTACCAGGCCCCGACGCTCACCCCGTTGCTCTGGGCCCGGGCCGTGGACACCGACGCCGCACCCGGTGCCACCTTGTCCTTCAAGTTCGAGATCTGCGACCAGACCGACGCCGGTACGGCGACCAACTGCACCAACTCCGGCTACCAGGCCAAGCAGTCCTGGGTGGTGCCCGCCGGCCGGATGGTCTGGGGCAAGAGCTACCTGTGGCGCTCCTTCGTCAAGGACAGCGCCAACGAGGTCATCTCGCCGTACTCGACAATGCTCAGTTCGGTGCCACAACCGGACCTGTTGTCCCGGATCGCCACCTCGCCCAACGCCGAGCAGGGTCGCGAGTTCGACGCTCAGACCGGAAACTTCGCCACCTCCGCCGTGGACGCCACGGTGGTGACCGTCGGTCCGGAGCTGAACCTGGTCCGCACCTACAACAGCCTCGACCCCCGCACGACCGGCGTTTTCGGCGCCGGCTGGTCCAGCCGGTACGACATGACGCTGGTCCCTGACAACGACGGCACCGGAAACGTGGTGGTCCGCTACCCGGACGGCCAGGAGGTGCGGTTCGGCAAGAACCCGGACGGCACGTACGCGCCGCCGCCGGGACGGGTCGCGAAGCTCACCGTCGACAGCAGCAACTGGAAGCTTGTCGACCGTACCGGCAGCACCTACCAGTTCTCCCTGCTCTACAAACTCCAGAAGATCACCGACAACTCCGGGCACTCGGTCAACCTGACCCTCGACCCGATGACCGGCAAGCTCGCCCGGGCCCAGGTCTCCAACAGCCAGAGCAACACCGCCGGCCGTTCGCTGACCTTCACCTGGAACGGCAACCGCATCGCCACGGTCAGCACCGACCAGGTCAACGGCGCGAAGCTGACCTGGAACTACACCTACGAGGGTGACCTGCTGACCAAGGTCTGCGGCCCGGAGTCCGCCTGCACCAACTACGCCTACGCGGCCGGTTCGCACTACCGCACCGCCGTTCTCGACGCCAAGCCCGACTCGTACTACCACCTCGGCGAGGCCGAGGGCACCGGCGCGGCCAGCGACGTGGCGATCAACCTGGGCAAGGACGCCGGCACGTACCGCAACAACGTCACCCTGGGCCAGCCCGGTGTGCTGGAGGGCACCAACGGCACCGCCGCGGCCTTCAACGGCACCTCGGCCTACCTCGAGCTGCCCAAGGGGCTGGTGAAGAAGAGCCGTGACGTCTCCGTCGAGCTGTGGTTCAAGATCGGCCTGACCCAGACCGGTGGCCCGCTCGTCGGCTACCAGGACAAGGCCGTCGGCACCGCCGCCACCAGCGGCGTCCCGCTGCTCTACACCGGCACCGACGGCAAGCTGCGCGGCCAGTTCGCCACGGGCACGATCGCACCGATCACCTCGGGCATCACGGTCAACGACAACAAGTGGCACCATGTGGTGCTCTCCGCGATGGCCAACACCCAGACCATGTATCTCGACGGGGTCAAGGTCGGTGACCTGGCCGGGCAGCCGATCGAGCACTCGCTGCTGACCTTCAACCAGGTCGGCCTCGCCTCGGCGACCACGCCCAGTTCCTGGCCGGCCTGGGGCGGCACCGCCCAGCGCTACTTCGCCGGCACCATCGACGAGGTCGCTGTCTACTCCCACCCGATCGGCCTGGACGCGGCCAAGGCGCACTTCCAGTACGCGAAGCCGGCCGCCCAGCAGCTGACCCGGGTCACCCTGCCCAGCGGCCGGGTCGCCACCGAGGTCGAGTACGACACGGCCACCGACCGGGTCAAGGAGTACACCGACGACAACGGCGGCACCTGGAAGGTGGGTCAGCCCACCGTCTACGGCGGCGACACCGACCTGCGGCGCAGCGTCCAGGTCCTCGACCCGGCCAACCGCCCCTACCTGTACGAGTACGACGCGCTCGCCGGTCGACTGCTGCGCTCCGGCACCCCGCTCGGACTGGAGACCCGCGAGGAGGACCGCCCCGGGCAGACCAGCCCGACGCCGAGCCCGCCGCCCACCGAGGTCTGCACCCAACCCGACCCGAACGACCCGGCCTTCTGCACCGTGATCCCCGGCGACGCCGGTGGGCCGATCTTCGTGCGGCACCCGTTGGACGGCATGGCCATCCGCTCGTTCTCCTACAACGCGGACGGCCAGCAGAGCAAGGTCACCAACGAGAACGGTGACACGGTGGAGATGACGTACGACAGCCGGGGGCGTCTCGCCACCCGCAAGAGCTGCCGTACGTCCACCCAGTGCTTCACGAACTACTACACCTACCCGGCTTCCATCACCGACCCGTTCGACCCGCGCATCGACCTGGCGGTGGAGCAGCGCGACGGCCGCTCCAGCGGCCCGACCGACAACAAGTTCCGGACCACCTTCACGTACCGGGACCGCACCGGTCAGCTCCTCACCCAGACCAACCCGGACGGCAGCCTGGTCACCCACACCTACACCAGCGGCGGCGAGGCCGGTGTCAACGGCATCCCTCCGTCCGGGTTGCTGGCCAGCAGCATCACCAACGGGCAGACCAAGCCCACCAGCTACGCGTACTACGCCAACGGTGACCTGTACAAGGTGACCGAGCCGTCCGGGCTGGTGACCGAGTACACCTACGACGCGCTCGGCCGACGGATCACCGAGAAGGTCATCTCCGACACCTATCCCGCGGGCGTCACCACCACGATCACCTACGACGGGCACTCGCGGGTCGCCACCGTCACCGGCCCGGTCACCACCGACGCCGTCACCGGCAAGCAGCACCAGAGCCGAACCGTCAACGAGTACGACGCCGACGGCAACCCCACCAAGGTCACCGCCATCGACCTGCTCGGTGGTGACCCCGAGCGGGTCACCAGCACCGAGTACGACGACGAGGGACGGCCGGTCCGGGTCGTCGACCCGGAGGGCAACGAAACCAGCTACGGGTACGACAGGTTCGGCAACAAGACGACCATGACCGACGCCAACGGCAACCGCTACGACTGGGCGTACACCGCTCAGAACAAGGTGGCCGAGGTGCGGCTGCGGGACTGGCGCAGCGACCCGGCCGGCACCCCCGGCACCGGCACCGGCGACTACCTGGTCCTGCACTCCTACTCGTACGACTTCGCGGGGCGGCTAGCCAGCGACACCGACGCCATGGGTCGGCGACTGGAGTACAAGTACTACCGCGACGACCTGTTGGAGAAGATCACCCTCAAGGACTTCCGCAACCCTGACGGCTCCAAGCGGGACTACGTCGTGGAGGAGAACACCTACGACGGCGCCGGCAACGTGACCCGCAAGGTCGGGGCACGGATGTCGGCATCCACGCCGACCCCGTCGACGGTCACGGCGTACCCCTGCGGGTGGGTGCCGATGCGCAGGTTGACCTCGCCGGCGACCTTC
>NZ_JBEYSL010000309.1:0-8210 GCF_040642735.1 Micromonospora sp. NPDC047753
CCCCGCCCGCGGCCGACGCCGCCCCAGACATTGGGCTCGACCGAAACGGTGGTGAGGTTGAAGCGATGGCCTGCCATCGATTCGAAGCTTTTGAGATAGAACCGGTCCCATCGAGATAAATGTCCAGCCATCTCGGCGCTGCCGACGACGGCCAATTCTGCCGCACGCACGACAGAGGGATCTTGCGAGCAGCGACTGGCGAGGTCGAGTATCCGTTCGAGCATGTGCCGCTGCCGGTGCGGGTAAAGGTCCTGCCAACGTTGGAAGCCGTGGCGGGTGAGCACGCTTGTCTCTTGGCCGGGTGGAATTGGCCCTAAGTCGGCTGCCGGCTGCCAGGCGCTTGAGTCGGCCGTCTCGCGTTCAGCGGAGGTCGGGATGTCGACCTCACGGGCCGTACGGCTGGAACGGTCGACGAGCACGATCTCCCACTGCCAGGACTCGGCCCGATCGGCAAGGCGGTCCGTCCTGCCACATTCGCAGGTGATCATTCGCATCGGGGTGTAGGTGGCCGTTGGCTCGACGAGGACGCGGCAGGTTGGGCATCGTCGACGTTTGTCGGACATGGCCGAGAACAGATGGCCTCGTCGGCATGCCAACCACGCTTGGGGGTTTCCGCTCTCCTTACGAGCACGTAGCGACACGAGCGCATGAGGGAACATGCGCGTGCGTTCTCCACAGTCGGTGCACTCGCCAGTTGCTACTCGGATTGTGTGGGAGACGACGCCCCGGGTGCCGTCGGTGAGTGTGGTGCCGTAGGCGGCTTCGACCTCAGTGTGGATCCACTGCTCGATCGTCGATGCCGCCTCCCGGAGTTTGTCGGGCGCGGGCAGGCCGAGCATTGCGGTGAGCCCAGCGGCTGGCCAGGGGTTGAGGTCCTGGGCGTACACCTGGTGACCTCGTGCGACGGCTGCTAGCGGGATCACGCCACCGCCGGCGAACATGTCAGCTACGAGCAGTCGACCAGGCATCATCGCGTTGAACGCGTCGATGACCGCTCCATTGACGGCGCTAGTACGCCGAGCCCACCAACGGTAGGTGCTGATCGGCGGAAGGTGAATTTCCCGGTTGCGGCTTTCGGCTCGCGCTTCCGCGCTGACCTTGAGGTAGTCGAGCCCGCCGAGAGGGCTGCGAAGCGGTTCATTCCGCAGGGACGACGGGGACGACGGGGACGACGGTGGCGGGTCGGTCGTTGGGGCCGTCATCGCGGTCATCGTTGTCCTAGGTTCGCTCACTTAACCGTGGGGCGTTCGTGTCACGTACCTGTGGGTGCGTGACGCATAGCTGAACAACTGATCATGTTACGACGTGGTTCGCCTGGTTGGGAATCACCCTTGCAGGCTTTCGGTCGAGCCTGGTACGTCCGGTTTACGGAGCGGGAGGCCGGGACGGAGGCAGTGAGCGCCGAGCGTGATCCGACAGGACGCCCAGCGGCCTCGTAGTTGGCCGCCGCCGAGTGGCGGGTCCGCCGGCAGCGCGGCGGCGAAATCGCTGTGCGTGAGCCATCCGGCGACCTGCATGACTGGTTCGCCGCTCGTGGGATCCGGTTCACGGCGGGTAACTACCAGCGACCAGCGAGGGTCGCGTTCAGCGACAGTGGCCTCGTTTCGACTGATGAAGAATTCGACCCAGCCTGGTGGCGCTGAGGTGGCCTTAACCTCGAGCCGGTGACGCTGGCCCGTGGCATCAGGGCTGGCAATGTCGTAGCCCAAGGTGTCGTCGATCAGGCTGACCTGGGCCACGTCGGGGAGCATGTGCTGCATTCCCGCGCTGCGCAGATGGGTCCGGCATGCATCGAGTACCGCCTGCTCGCCTTCATCCCCGAACTCCTGCAACACCTGAAGATCAACCTTCCGGGCCGCAGCAAGTAGCATCGCGTCGCGTTCGCGCTCGTCTTCGAAGGTAGAGGCAAGCGCGGTAGCGACTTCGTGGGGCACGAGCTCCCAGCGGACCTCGTCGGTTGTCGCCATCTGCGCCAGCCACACTTCGCGCTGGTCGGTCAGAATTTTGAACAGCAGCGCCTCGACGAATGTGTCCACCGGCAGCCGGGACATGGCCAACAGGTCGTCGGATGGGACGACGAGATGTCGCTGAGTCGCGACCAAGCCCGCATGGGTAAGCAGGCGTTCACCCTCGGTCAGGCTGCGGTGATCGTGTAACGCCCCCGTCGCGAGACTCCGGTAGCTCCGGTCCAGCACATGCCGGGGCTCGCCATCCGGTGTCAGTAGCCGGGCGACGTAGAACGCCGCCTGAAGGTGACGGTGACTGGGATGTGCCGGTACGGATTCGGACAGCACAGCTACTCACTGATCCTGGCCGGCGATATGGGCAAGCAGCGCGGCCATATCCGCATCGGTCTCGATTGGCGCCCCGTAGTCTTCGTCGTCGGGCAGAGACATCCTTACCAGCTCCTTGTCGTCCAAGGCGCGGGCAAGGTTGGTGGCCTTGTCCCGAATCCGGGTATCGACGACCTGATCTACGGTGCCGTCCGTGATCATGAAAAGCAGCGTCGTGCGTTGGCCGGAATCCATGCCGAGCCGATGGATACGGTCGATGCTCTGCAGGTAGTGGCCGGCGTTGAAGGTTCTGTCGAAGTAGACCGCGTCGTGGCAGTCGTGGTGCAGGCTGACGCCCTCGCTCATCGCCGCTGGATTGGCCAGCAGCACTTTGCAGTCGTCGTCAGTCCGGAAGCGCCGCAGCTCCGACTCCCGGGTGACCGCCGCGGTCGGCGCACTGGTGACGGACGGAACCCCGCCATGGATCATGGCGGGCTGATACTCGGCGAGCCACCGTCTCAGGCCTTCCAGGTTCGAGACAAAGTTCGACCACACCAACGTTTTGCGAGGGCCAGCCGGATCAGCGGCGTTTTGAGCGACGATTTCCCGGAGACGGGTGAACTTGGGGGGTGTCTCGTAGCGGCCGTAGCCGACGATCATTTCCCACAGACGGCTTCCTGGCTCGACGGGCAACGGTGGGTGGGCGAACTCGCCAGGCAGGTCGCGGGATCCGACCGCGAGCAGCTGAGGGTTGCTCGCCGCCTCGAGCAGGTACATGACGATCGTGCCCATGCGGGCCAGCTCCACGCGGTCGTTCATTGACACCCGCAGCATGCCGGCGTAGCGATCGCGCAAACCTGAGTAGATCTCGCGTTGCAGACCCGTCAGTGGAACTATGACCCGGCGGAGACTGGGTGGCGGCAGCTCCAACTCCCTCTTCGTGGTCCGCACGAACAGCGGCTGGATTGCCCGATTGATGGCGTGGAGCGCTTCTGGCTGAGGATTGGTCGTCAGTGCCTCAGCCGGAATGATCCGTCGGGACTGCCCGGGCCACAGAAATTCGTACAGGGCGACGAAGTCCTGCGCCGACTGTGGGGCGGGTGTACCCGTCAGGATGTCCCGTCGAGAAGCGGAGAACGCAAGATCGAGGCACGCGCTGCCATGCTGGCCGACACGGCCGGCCTTCATCCGGTGCGCCTCGTCGAGCAGCACCATGGTCCGGCCTTTGCGGACCCACTTGGTCAGCCCGTTGAGGTTCGCCGCCAGGCGGTGATAGTTGACCAGCAGGATTTCGGCCTCTTGGCTGCCCGGCGTGCCGAATACCTGGACCTGCGGCGCCGTGCCAGGTTTGAAGCATGCCTCGACCTCGGTCTGCCACGAGTCGAACGCCGACAGTGGCGCAACTACCAGGAGCTGGTCGATTTTCTCGGCGTGGTGCTCGGCCTCATAGACCGCGTATGCCACGGTTGTCTTGCCGGCACCGGGTACGGAGAAGTTCGCGCCGTGGGCCACACTGAGTAGCTTGGCCGCGTCGCGAAGTTGGAACGCCTTGAGTCGCCTCCCGAAGCGGCTGTCGTCGAGTCTGCGCTGCACGTCCTCAGTGCTCACCGGTGTGGGTTGCTGCCGGCGCGCCTGCTCGAGTTGCTTGCGTTCATGCTTAATGGTGGTGATGATCGCTATTGCCTCAGGCGCCCAAGCAATATCGACGTTGTAGCGGTTGCAGGCGGGGCCCAGCCAACCGATGTTGTCGCGGAACCGTTCGAGCGGCACCCGAACTGAGCGTGCTGGGTCGCCGTCGTAGCCCCATTCGACACGCAGTTGGCCCCAAAAGACATCCGGGACGGCGCCGACCTTCTGAGCAAGGATCACGTTCGCCGTCGGGTCGAAGTCGAGCGAGATGGCTGGGCCGTCAATCACAGTCGGTTCTCCGCTGCGGCGAACCCGCGTTCTGCGAGGTAGTGCAGCAGTTCGTCGTGTGAGCGCAAGTAAGCTTCGAGCGCCTTTTCGAGGGCTGCCGGTTCCGGCTGATCGCCGTCATCCTCAAGCTCTTTGTAGGCCCGTCTTACTCGGTCACACGCGGAAGCGGCATTGTTGAGCTGTCGCCGCGGGACGTCCAGGGCATCCTGGCCCTGGTCATCCTGCGCCTTGGTGTCTGCCGCAGTTTGCATGGCATTCTTGACCGCGTCGAAGAACGTGTTCTTCGGTAGAATCGTGGTGCCCTCGTCGGTTGGCACCTCGACTTCCGTGTCCCAGTCGGTGGCGTCGTCCGCCTTGCCCTGTAGGACCAATAAGTCGAATAGTGGCTGGAGGGTCACCTCGCCGTGTTGATCGGCGGGCAGGTCCTCATCGAGGTCGTCAAGTATTGAAAGGCCGCCGAGGTCTGCGTGGGGAGTGTTCTGTTGTCCGATAGTCAAAGCTTTCGCGGCGCGTCGCAAGTTCGACTGTTCCTCGAAGGCTTGGAGTACGTAACTGTCCAGATATGCCTCATCGATGTGCCGCACCCGGCGGTAGTCCATGCCTGCGAGGAGGCCGACGAGCTTTGCCTGCTTGACACGGCGCGCTGCGTCGGGCCCCTTGCGTGGGATCATCCTTCGATACGACTCATCGATCTCGATCAGATTCTGCCGGTCGTCATCGAAGTCTGGCCAGCGAAGCGCTCCACTACTTGCGGCGATGAGTTCTTCGATGATCTGCCGAAGCCGGTCTTCGGCCTCTACTTCCTCTGCGGCTGCGCGGCGGTCCTTTGAAGAGGTGGGATCGTAGTGCGGCTTCATCTGCACGCCGATCTCGTCCGGCTTTAGGCCAGAATCCAGCAGATCTTTGATGAACAGCAACTGATTCGTGAAGGAGTATGGCTGCTGGTAGTTCCGCCGCATCTGGAAGTTGAACTCCAGTTGCATGATGTCGGTGCTGTCGGCATTCGTCGGCAGTACCTGAACTTTAATGAACGCAAAAGCTCTTTCGTGCGGGAACTCTTCATGCAGGTCCCGCAAGGTGACCGCTCTGGTGTTGGCGTTGATCAGCACGCCCTCGTGAGTAATAAGCCCTGGCTCGCGTTGCTTCTCGTGGCGAATCATGGCCTTGACTTCGCCATACCCGCTGGTCTTGCGAATCAAGTCGGCCAGCAGCCGCTGCGCCTCGTCGCTGTGCGGGCTGGTTTCGATGATTCTGCCGTCGGCCCCGAGGCTCTCGACTTGGGCGCGTACGCGGTGCGTGCGGTGATTCAGTAGGACATCGCCTACTGGAACCCTGACCACCGGTAGCATCACGTTCTCGCCGCGCCATTCGAACGGTCTACGCTCGTCTTCGTCGGTGGCTGCAGCCTGGGCCGCCTCAATGACCTCGCGCCTGGCGTTCTGCGTCAGCGAGCTCATGAACGGACCTCCAATGGATCATCAAACAGCTCGGCGGGTTGTGCGTCGTCATTCTCCTGGGTCGGTATGACATCGCCGCCCTTGGTAACCATGGCGTTGAGCGCGTCCGCCAGCTCAGCGACTGTCCGTTCCGTATAGATTCGCCCGTTGAACGGGCGGGCAAGCTCAGCCGTGGTGTTGCGTTCTGCCCAACCCGGACCCACCAGAACCACGCTGCACGCGATGCCCAGCCGCGTCGGAAGCGTGCCCAGTCTGGCGCCGCTCTTCCTTGCCGTGCCGCCGTCTCGTGCAACCGAGACAGCGACCGCGTGCGTCAACGTCGCTGAGTGCACCAGCACGGCGAGTTGCCCCCCCTCGTTACGGCCATCCTTTGCGGCAGCGGTTGGGTTGGCTCCCACGCGCGTCAACAGCTCACGTGACGCCCTGTCCATCGCGATGCGGTCGTACGGAACTGAGCGCTCGTCAAGCAGCTCGCAGAGCGAGGTCGTTACAGCAGCCTGGACCTTCTTGCCGGTGCTACTCCTGTGGGCAACCCACGCACTGCCCACCGCTCGCTGAGTTAGCAGAAGTTCGTAGGGGACGCCGTGAGCCCTCATCTGCTCCACCAGCGCCCATCCGCACTGTCGCCCAGGCTCGTCGTCGATCTCAGGAAGCAGGTGTTCAACTGGTCGGGCCGGCTGCGCGGCTGGACTGCTCGCCGTTACTCGGCCGGTGATGACCACGTCGATGACGTCAAACACAGCTTTTAGCTGGTCGTTCTTCCACTTGCCGCGTAGGTCTGTAGGGACCGACGTGCCGCGGACCCTGGCGCGCAGATCCCGATAAGACAAGCCAGCTGCTGCACAGAGCGCGGTTACGACATTGCGGTCGTCGTGCTGCGCGGCGATGACGGCGGCAAGAGTCACGCTCTCCAGGGTTCGAGTCGCGGTCCGGGCGGCCAGCGTGTCAAGGGCGGCCCTGTATTGCGCCGGCCGCAACACCTCGTCCAGCGCCAGAAGCTCCTGGCTCGGATCCAGCTCCGAAATCACCTCGGCGCGGCAGACCTGCCGAATCACCCGGCCGGCTAAACCTTGGACATCGGTGACCGACGACTGATCCTCAATCGCTAGCAGCGACGCCAAGAGGTTCGGCAGGTCGATCGGCTGCGACACCGCGCGATCCTCACTGAGCCAGGCCAGCGCGTCCCTTGTGGACAGCCTCTGGGTGACTCGCCTGACATACGCCTCGGCGTCCTGCAGCTCCAACCCAGGTCCTTCCAATTCGCGAGACGAAACCCAAAGGCCGATACCCATGCACTACCGCTGGGGCGGGGCCGGCGACCGCCAAGATGGCACGTGGGTCCGATTGTGCCGCACGACGAGTGGCTACGTCTCTCCCCGCCGAAGGGTTCGCGGACGGCATGTTGGCAGCAGGCTGCGGCGGCACAACGTATGGCAGCGAGTCCTGCTGCCATGTCACAAGCATCTAGGCAAGGCATGCTGTGTCCGGCGGGCACGCTGTCGATCTGCATCCCCGCCCCGTTGGCCGCCAGCCGCTTCCGGTTCTCCGCGGGTTCGGCGCTAGACGTTCAGCACGTCAGCCAGCGCGGCCAGGAAGGTCAAGCGGCGATGACGGAGGTGGGCGATTATCCTACGGAAGGTCGCCGACACCTACGACGAGGAAGACCCGAAGCAATGAGCACAAGCTCCGGAACCTCTACTGATGAGCGCATGACGTGGACTTCACTAAGGCACAGTTCGAGGGGTTGCTGACCGACATCCGCGCAGGCTTGAGCGACCTGAGCGTGCGCCTCGACCAGATCGGACCAGCAGCTACCGCCGTCGCCGACCGCTGGTACATCCCGTCTGGTGTCGCCGACGCGATCCTGTGGCTGGCAGAGAGACCGTGCCGGCAGGCAAGTCCTCGACTTCCTCATCCACAACCTTCCACGCCGCCCAGGCAACCAGCATGGTCAACCTGCACGGCGAGGCAGTGGACAGCCGAGCCTTCCCCGGCGGCAAGTGGCCCTCACCCAACTCAACCACCTACAGCGAGGCCAGCGTAAAAGACGGAGACGCCGACTGGTCTCTCGCGTAAAGCAATTGCTCGCTCTGCCTGCCCGTGGACTTGTACGCGATCCGCCCCGTCGGCTGGCACGAAGAACTGGAAGTCTGCGCTCCTGGCGGCACCTAGCGGGCCGATGCGCTCGCCTCCTCCCAGACGGCGCCCAATGCATCGCCTGGGAAGGCCCCAGCTCCATCACCGACGAGAAGATTTGCCCCTCAATTCCAATGAAGATGAGGGCTGTTCTTATCCTCCTCGGTTATGGTTCTCTCGCCAATTTCCCTACGGGCACTAGCCGCGAAGTAGGAAAGGTGGGCGTTCCAGATCTCGGGGTAGAAGTGACGAAATACAAAGTCCACAAATCTACCCAGATGCAACGGTGCGGCACAAGCGATACGACAATTCATTCCGTTGATCGTCATGTGCGCAGCGGGATGGCTCGGGCCGGCAGCCTCAGGGTCACCGGGGCCAGCCCCGACGAACGCGATACGGCCGACGGGCTTACGGGTGCGGGTCATTC
>NZ_JBEYSL010000310.1:0-8199 GCF_040642735.1 Micromonospora sp. NPDC047753
AAGAACATCACGCTGGCCGGTCCGGAGGTCTCCGCGCTCTGGCTCGGCCCGGCGATGCTGGCATTCTGTGTGGCCACCAAACCGTTGTTGCTCGCCCCTGCCCGGGCGCGACAAACTGCCGCTAGGCCAGCAGACCCTCGGCGAGCAGGTGGTCGAAGATGATCTGGTCGACCGGTGAGGTGCGGTGCCGGTCCGCGTACCCGAGCCAGGCCATCTCGGCGATCTCGCTGGCTGGCCGCAACTGCCCCCGATAGCCCGCCCGATAGCAGGTCATCCGCACTGTGATGCCGGTCGTGTGGCCGTGCGCCTGAGCGGTGAAGGTGCCCAGGCGCACGGCACCTGGCACGTCGACCTCGACGCTCAACTCCTCGTCGATCTCCCGACGCAGGGTCTCCAGGTCGGTTTCGCCCGGCTCACGCTTTCCGCCCGGCAGGTACCAGACGTCCTTGCCCACCGACCGGGTGCTCAGCACCCGACCGTCCTCGACGAGGATCCAGGCCACCTTGTCGATCTCGCGCACGATGCTCCTTGCTGCCGCCGGGATCGGGGACGCTACCACCCGGCACCGCGCTCAGTCGGCGAGCAGGTCGAGCAGCAGCGCGGCGCTCCAACTGAACGCCGGTGAGCCCAGCCCGGCACCGGTGTCCGGGTGGAAGTACTCGTGGCAGCCGGCCCCGGCGACCAGAGCGATCATCGAGCGGCGCAGCCCGGCGGCCAGCTCCGGGTTCCCGTGACCGAGCAGCCCACGCCGGACCAGCCAGCCGATGTTGAGCCAGCTCGGCCCACGCCAGTAACGCAGCGGCTCGAAGTCGGGTGCGGTGCGGTCGTGGGTGGGCAGCGGCCGGTCCATCCGACGGGCCACCCCGAAGCGCGCCGACCGGGCCTCGACGACCAGCGCGTCGACATGCCGGGTCGGCAGGTCGGGCAGGATCAGCGGGGTCAGCCCGAGCACGGTACGGGCGCTCAGCAGACGGTTGGTGCGCAGGTCACGAGGCTGGAACGTGCCGGTGTCCGGGTCGTACAGCCGGCGTACCAATGCTTCGGTGATGCGGGCCGCGCGGACCCGGTGCGGCCCGGGGTCGCCACCGACGAGCGCGGCGATCTCGGCGAGGGCGTGTTCGGCGGCCCCGAACGCCGCGTTGAACAGCGGGCACTCCACCAGGAACGGATGCCCGCCGGCCAGGTCCCGGTCGGAGTAGCAGTGGTCGCGGTAGGCGGCGACGATCGCCAGGTAACGCGCGTAGTCGAGGTCTGTGGGGCGGTGCGCGGCGTCGGCGTGCGTGGTGTCGTGCCGACGGTACGCCCGCATGACTGCCGCCTCGGCCGGCACCGCGGCCATCGGCTCGTCCCACGCCGGGCTGTTGTCCAACCCGGACTCCCACGGGTGCACGATGCAGACCAGTCCGTCACCGGCCACGTCCCGCCGGTCGGCCAGGTAGCGCTGTTGGGCGACCAGCGCGGGGTAGAGCACGCGCAACGCGGCCAGGGCGCTGGGGTCGGGCGTCCGCCGATACGCCAACAACGCGGCGAGCGCGTGCACCGGCGGCTGGACCAGACCGGAGGTGGCGACCGTCGGTGCTCCCGGCACGTCGGCCGATCGCCACATCTCCGGCCCCGGGAAGTACGCGCCGACCCGCAGCGCCGGGTTGAACACGATGTGTGGCACCCGTCCGTCGGCCCACTGCGCCCCGAAGAGGCTGGCCAGCTCCCGCCAGGCGCGGTCGGGACGGACCTGGGCCAACCCGATCGCGATGAACGCGGAGTCCCAGCTCCACTGGTGCGGGTAGAGCGTGCGTGAGGGCACCGTGTGGTCGTGCTCCCAGTTGGCGTCGAGCGTGTCGATCGCGAGGCGACGCAGCCCGGCCGCGTCGGCCGGGCCACCCGTGCCGGCGGTGTCGGCGCGCGTCGCCCCGGTGTCAGCGGGCAGACCGACACCGGCGGTCGCGTCGACGCTTGTCGGCCCGGCGTCGGCGGTCACGCGGCGGCCCGCCGGGGCAGCGCGTGTCGCAGCACCGTGGCCGCCTGTTGCAGGGCCCGGACCGGGTCGCCGCGGAGCCGGCACTCCAGCGCCAGCCAGCCCCGGTAGTCCAGCTCCAGCAGGGTGCGCACCAGCGCCGGCCAGTCCAGGTGCCCGGCGCCGGGCTGGTAGCGGTTGGAGTCGCTGACCTGGACGTGCCCGAGGTACGGCGCGGCGGCGCGCAGCGCGCGGTGCACGTCGTCCTCCTCAATGTTCATGTGGAAGGTGTCGGCGACCACCCGGACCGACGGCAACCCGAGCGCGGCGCAGAGCGCCACCGCCTCGTCGAGACGGTTGACCATGTGGTCCTCGTACCGGTTGAGGGGTTCCAGGAAAAGGGTGACCCCCTCGGCCCGGGCGTGTTCGCCCAGCTCGCCGAGGGCGTCGAGGAGCACCTGCCGGTCGCCGTCCGGCCGGCGGGGCGGATCGAACGGCGGCAGTCGTCGGGAGAACATCCCCCAGGCGGCCGGGGTCATCACCCCGACGCCACCCAGCTCGGCGATCACCGTGAGTTGGGAGCGCAGGTTGCGGACGGCGTCGGCGGACCGGGCGGGGTCGAAGTCGCCGATGAAGTGGTCCATCTCGACGCAGACGGTGGGCATCACCACCCCGGCGGCGCGGGCCCGGCGCAGCTCGGGCAACCGGCGGGCGAACGCCAGGTCGCCGCGGCCGCGTAGCTCGATGCCCTGGTAGCCGAGGGCGGCCGCGAGGGCGTACTTCTGGATCAGGTTGGTGCCCGGCAGGAGTTGTTCCTGACAGGCCAGCGCGATGGTGGTCATGAGAACCTCAGCACGACTTGGAGGACGTCACCGGCGCCGCGGTCGAGCAGCGCGAGGGCGTCGGCGACCGCGCTGGCGTCGACGATGTGGCTGACCAGCGGCAGCGGGTCGACGCTGCGGTCGGCCACCAGGTCCATGAAGGTCTGCGCGACCCGGTCTCCGGTCCACCGGCCGGCCATGCTCGGCGCGGGGGTGGGCCCGGAGACCTGGGCGGCCACCAACTGGATGCGGTTGTGGTGGAACTCCTCGCCGAGGCCGAGCGCGTCGGCCTGGCCCTGGTAGAAGCCGGCGGCCACGACCCGGCCGGCGTGGGTGGTGGAGCGGATCGCCTCGTGCAGCGCCGGGTACGCGCCGGACAACTCCAGGCAGACGTCGGCGCCCCGGCCGGCGGTGGCCTGGCGCAGCACGGCGGCGGCGGAGGTGACAGTGGCGTCCACAGTCGAGTGTGCGCCGTACCGGGCGGCGTGCTCCAACCGGTCGGGTACCGGGTCGACGGCCACCACCCGGGCCCCGGAGAGCACGGCGAGCCGGGTGGCGAGCAGCCCGATGACGCCCTGGCCGAAGACGCCCACCCAGTCGCCGAGGTGCAGGTCACCGGCGAGCACGGCGGTCAGCGCGATGGCGCCGGGGCGGGCGAAGACCGCGGCGAGCGGATCCAGCCCGGCGGGGAGCACGCGGACCGCGTCGGCGGCGAGCACGGCCTCGGCCCGGTGCCCCCAGATGCCCCAGACGAGCTGCCCCGGGTGTCGGTCGGTGACGTCCGGCGCGACCTCGACGACCTCGCCGACCTCTTCGTAGCCGAAGCCGATCAACGGGTACGGAACCGGGGTCTGTCGGGGGACGAACATCCGGGCGGCGTCGTCCCAGTCCTTGCTGAGCCGGGGATTGCTGCCCCGGTAGAGGGTCAGCTCGGTGCCGGCGGAGATGCCCGAGTAGCAGGTGCGGACTCGGACCTGGCCGGGGCCGAGCGGATCCGGCGGGCAGGGCTCGAGGCTGATGCGTCGAGGCCCGGCGAGAGAGACCACCCAGTTGCCCATGTGTCACATCCCGGTAGCACTGGGCTCCAGGATAGCAAAAAATCGCCATATGTCTTGCTATTGATCAATCGAAGGTGTTGGATCCTTCATGTACCCTTCGAGAGGAGTGCCACCGATGTCAGCACCTCCGAGGCGGATACTCGCCACCACAGTGATCCTGGCACTGACCACGTCCACCCTGCTGGCCTGCGGCGACGACGCATCCGACAGCAACAGCAAGAAGATCACCGTCTGGAGCCTGGAGGACGTGGCCGACCGGGTCACCGCCACCAAGGCGATCATCGCGGACTTCACCGCCAAGACCGGGATCCAGGTCGATCTCGTGACCGTCAACGAGGACCAGTTCCCCTCCTTGATCGCCGCAAACGCCGCCGCCGGCGACCTGCCCGACGTGGTCGGGTCGGTCTCGCTCGCCGGCATCCGTACGCTCGCCGGCAACGAGCTGCTGCACGCCTCGGCGAACGCGGAGGTCGTCGACAAGCTGGGCAGGCAGACGTTCTCCCCCCGAGCGCTGGAGCTCACCTCCGACGACGGCACACAGCTCTCCGTGCCCAGCGACGGCTGGGGGCAGCTGCTCGTCTACCGCAAGGACCTGTTCGCCGCGGCCGGCCTGCCCGCCCCCGACACGTACGAGCGAATCACCACCGCCGCGGCAAGACTGAACACCGGCGGCGTCGCCGGCATCACCGCGGCGACCGCCCCCAGCGACGTGTTCACCCAACAGACCTTCGAGCACCTGGCGTTGGCCAACGGCTGCCAGCTCACCGACGACTCGGGAAAGGTGACACTGGATTCGCCCCAGTGCGTCGAGGCGTTCCGCTTCTACGGTGACCTGATCCGCACCAGCTCGGTGAAGGGCGCGCAGGACGTGGACACCACGCGGGCCACCTACTTCGCGGGCAAGGCGGCCATGGTGATCTGGTCACCGTTCATCCTCGACGAGCTGGCCGGGCTGCGCAACGACGCCAAGCCGACCTGCCCGCAGTGCCAGGCGGACCCGGCGTTCCTCGCGAAGAACAGCGGGTTCGTCACCGCGATCAAGGGCCCGAACGGCACCGAACCGGTCCAGTACGGCGAGATCAGCTCGTGGGCGGTCCTCGACGGCGCGGTGGCCGACCCGGCGAAGTCCTTCGTGGAGTACATGCTCGGTGACGGCTACCCACGCTGGTTCGGCATGTCGCCGGAGGGCCGCTTCCCGGTGCGCAAGGGCACCCCCACTGAGCCGGAGGCGTACCTGACCGCCTGGAACACCAGCCAGGCGGGCGTGGACGCGAAGAAGCCCCTCACCGACGTGTACGGCGACGAGGTGCTGGCCACGCTGCGCCGCAGCCCGGACACCTTCGGGCGCTGGGGCCTCAGCCAGGGGCAGGGCAAACTCGTCGGCGCCATGCTCGGCGAGTTGCCGGTGCCCAAGGTGCTGGGCGACCTCGTCTCCGGCAAGTCCGACGCGGCGGGCACCGCCAAGCGCGCCACGAAGGACGTGGACGCCATCAAGGCGGGCGTCAATTGACCACCACCGCGCCCGGCCCCGGCCGCTCCCCCACCAGAGAGCAGCCGGCGTCACCCGGGCGCCGACCGCTGACCCTGCGCCGCCGCGAATCCCGGGCCGGGCTCGCGCTGGTCGCACCGACCCTGCTCGTCACCATCGCGGTCATCGGCATCCCGATCGTGTGGACAGTGGTGCTCGCCTTCCAGCGGGTCCGGCTGGCAACGCTCCGCAAGACCGGCCTGTTCGGCGAGTTCACCATGGACAACATCGACCGGGTGCTGCACACCCCCGGCTTCGCCGAGACGCTGTGGGTCACCCTGATCTACAGCATCGGCGGCACCGTCGGGTCGATAGCGCTCGGCCTGGTGGCCGCACTGGTCGTCCGCCGGCCGTTCCGGGGTCGCACCCTGGTCCGGGCGTCAATGCTGCTGCCGTACGTGGCACCGGTGGTCGCCGTCACGTTCGTCTGGCAGGTGATGCTCGACCCGCAGCTCGGCATCGTCAACGCGTGGGGTCAACGCCTGCTCGGCTGGGACGCCCCGGTGCCGTTCCTCACCCAGGAGTCGACCGCACTGGCCACCGTGATCGTCTTCGAGGCGTGGCGGTACTTCCCGTTCGCGTTCCTGTTCCTGCTGGCCCGACTCCAGGCGGTGCCCGGCGAGTTGGAGGAGGCCGCCCGTGTCGACGGCGCCACCCCCACCCAACGGTTCCGGCACATCCTGCTGCCGCAACTGCTACCGGTGATCGCCCTGCTGGGCGTGCTGCGCTTCATCATGACGTTCAACAAGTTCGACGACGTCTACCTGCTCACCGGCGGTGCGGCCGGCACCGAGGTGGTCAGCGTCCGGGTGTACGAGTTCCTGACCGCCCGTACCGACATCGGAGCCGCGGCCGCGCAGGCGGTCGTGCTGGCCGTTGTGCTCATCGTGTTCGTGCTGATCTATCTGCGCTTCTTCGGACGGAGGGTGGGCTGATGGACCGGGACGTGGTCGAGACGGTGAGCCTGCGTTGGCTGCGCCGCCTGGTGATAGCCGTGTTCCTGGTGATCACGGCCTTCCCCTTCTACTACATGCTGGTGCTCTCGGTACGACCCATCGAGCGGCTGCTGCTCGACCCCGGGGCGCTGGTGGTCGGCTTCGGTGAGCTGACCGTGGCCACGTACGCCGAGGTGCTCAAGGCCACCGACGACGGCGGCCAGGGTTTCCTCACCTTCATCCGCAACAGCGGGCTGGTCGCCGTCGCGGCGACAGTGCTCACTCTCCTGGTCGCGATCCCCGGCGCGTACGCGGTGGCCCGGCTGCGGTTCTTCGGCCGGCGACAGGTGGACTTCCTGTTCCTGGCGGTCTACCTGTTTCCGTCGATCGTCATCGCGATCCCGCTGTTCGTGGTCTTCACCCGGGCCGGGCTGCGCGGCTCGCTGTTCGGTCTGGTGCTGGTCTACATCTCGCAGACGTTGCCGGTGTCGGTCTACATGCTGAAGAACTACTTCGAGACCATCCCGGTCAGCCTGGAGGAGTCCGCCGCCATCGACGGCGCCGGCCGACTCGGCATCATCCGCCGTGTCAGCCTGCCCCTGGCGATGCCGTCGATCATGGCGGTCGCGCTCTACGACTTCATGATCGCCTGGAACGAGTTCCTCTTCGCCCTGCTGTTCCTGGTCGACAAACCCGACAGGTGGACGGTGTCGCTGGGGTTGTCCCTGCTCGCCGACGGGGTGGAGGTCCCCAAGACGGTGCTGATGGCCGGGTCGGTCGTGCTCACCCTGCCCATCGTGTTCCTCTTCTTCGCCAGCGAACGGCTGCTCACCGAGGGCCTGACCAGCGGCGCGGAGAAGGGATGATGGTCTCGTCCGGGTCGCCCGCCCGGCCCCCACCGGCCCGGATACGGTGGCCTCATGGCCAACCCGACCCGCTGGGCGACCGACACCGGTCCCGAGCACTCACAGTGGTACATCGACCGGTTCCGCAAGCTCGTGGCCGAGGGCGCGGACCTGGCCGGCGAGGCCCGACTGGTGGACGCCCTCGTCGCTCCCGGCTCCCGCATTCTCGACGCCGGCAGCGGCACCGGACGCGTCGGTGCCGCGCTGGCCGAGCGGGGCCACACGGTGGTCGGGGTGGACGCCGACCCCGCGCTGGTGGAGGCCGCCCGCGCCGACTATCCCGGCCCGACGTGGCTCGTCGCCGACCTCGCCGAGTTGGATCTGCCGGCGCTGGGTGAGGCCGAGCCGTTCGACGCGGCGGTGCTGGCCGGTAACGTGCTCGCCTTCGTCGCCGTCGGCACCGAACCGGAGGTGCTGCGCCGGGTGGCGGCGCATTTGCGACCCGATGGTGTGCTGACAGTGGGTTTCGGCACGGAGCGCGGCTACCCGCTGACCGCGTTCGACGCCGACGCGGTGGCCGCCGGGCTGCGCGTGGAGCAGCGCTTCGCCACCTGGGACCTGCGCCCGTGGCGCGACGACGCGCCGTTCGCGGTCACCGTCCTGCGCCGCCCAGCCGACTGAGCACCCCCTGCCACACGTCGCTTCCGGTGATCAAGAGATGTGCGTCAGGTTCGTGCCAGGTTCTGACGCAAACCTCTTGATCACCGCGGCCACTCCGGTGCCGGCGGGTTTCGGGTGAGGGTCAGTCCCCGGCGGCGACGGCGCGGGCGGCGACCGGGTCGAGGGTGGCGCCGGCAGGTACCAGGCTGACCAGCCCGGACGGTAACCGCATCGGCCGCACGTCGCGGTAGCCGAGCATCGGGAGCACCTCCCGGTCGGCCAGCACGTACCGTCGGCCCAGGTCGGTGACCACGGAGACCGCGCCGCCGGTCGCGCCGGGCGCTGCGGCGGCCTCGACCACCGCGCCGCGGCCCGGCTCCACCACCACGTGGTCGGCC
>NZ_JBEYSL010000311.1:0-8165 GCF_040642735.1 Micromonospora sp. NPDC047753
GCTCCGCGGTGAGCGGAGCCGGCCCGGCCGGTGTTTCGAGCGACTGCTCAGCAGCCGTCGTGCAACTGACTGCTCAGCAGTCGTAGTACATGGCGAACTCGTGCGGGGTCGGGCGCAGACGCACCGGGTCGACCTCGTTGGCGCGCTTCCAGTCGACCCAGGTGGAGATCAGGTCGGGGGTGAAGACGCCGCCGTCGAGCAGGTAGTCGTGGTCGGCCTCCAGCGAGTCGAGCACTGCCGACAGCGAGCCCGGCACCTGCTTGACGTCGCCCCACTCCTCCGGCGGGAGGTCGTAGAGGTCCTTGTCGATCGGCGTCGGCGGCTCCATCTTGCTCTTGATGCCGTCCAGGCCGGCCATCATCATGGCCGAGAAGGCCAGGTAGACGTTGGCCGACGGGTCCGGGACGCGGAACTCGACGCGCTTGGCCTTGGCGTTGCTGCCGGTCACCGGGATGCGGGTGCAGGCAGAGCGGTTGCGCTGCGAGTAGACCAGGTTGACCGGCGCCTCGTAGCCCGGCACCAGGCGACGGTACGAGTTGATCGTCGGGTTGGTGAAGGCCAGCAGCGACGGCGCGTGGTGCAGCAGACCGCCGATGTACCAGCGGGCCATGTCGGACAGGCCGGCGTAGCCGGTCTCGTCGTAGAACAGCGGCTCACCGTTGAGCCAGAGGCTCTGGTGGGTGTGCATGCCGGAGCCGTTGTCGCCGAACAGCGGCTTGGGCATGAACGTCGCGGTCTTGCCGTTGGCCCAGGCCTCGTTCTTCACGATGTACTTGAAGAGCTGGAGCTGGTCACCGGCGTGCAGCAGGGTGGAGAACCGGTAGTTGATCTCGGACTGGCCGGCGGTGCCCACCTCGTGGTGCGAGCGCTCCACGTTGAAGCCGGTGTCGACCAGGCGGCGCACGATCGAGTCACGCAGGTCGGCGTAGTGGTCGACCGGCGGGACGGGGAAGTAGCCGCCCTTGTACGCGGTCTTGTAACCGCGGTTGCCGCCCGGCTCTTCGCGGCCGGTGTTCCAGGCGCCCTCGATCGAGTCGATGTAGTAGAACGACTGGTGCGCCGAGGTCTCGTGGCGGATCGAGTCGAAGATGTAGAACTCCGCCTCGGCGCCGAAGTAGGCGGTGTCGGCGATGCCGCTCGCCGCCAGGTACGCCTCGGCCTTCTTCGCCACGTTGCGCGGGTCGCGGCTGTAGGCCTCGCGGGTGAACGGGTCGTGGATGAAGAAGTTGAGCGCGAGCGTCTTCTGCGCGCGGAACGGGTCGATGAACGCGGTGGCGACATCCGGGAGCAGGAGCATGTCCGACTCGTGGATCGCCTGGAAACCGCGGATCGACGAACCGTCGAACGCGAGGCCGTCGGTGAAGAGGTCGTCGTTGACGGACTCGACCGGCAGGTTGAAGTGCTGCATCACGCCGGGCAGGTCACAGAAACGAACGTCGACGAACTTCACGTCCTCGTTCTTGAGGTATCGCAGCAGTTCCTCGGGATTGGCGAACACACATCCTCCTGGCACGTCCACGGGGTGGCTAGGCTTCTGGCGACGCTAGGGCCGGGGGGTTGCCCGGCCGTGTCTCCGTTGTTTCTGCCGTGTTACGTCCCTCGCGGAGCGTCAGTGGCGCCCCGTCCACGCCTCCGGCCCGCCAGGGACGCCGTACCGACTGTGCCAGTGTAATGACATCTGATCGCTTTGGCCTGAATCGGCACACAGTGGCGGCGGCACCCGGCAAGCCCTCACCCCGGCGCGGATACCCTTGACCGCTGTGACCAATCCGCACCTCCCGGCAGCGCCGGCCACCGATCCCACCTTCACCGCGCCAAGCCTCGGTCGGCGGTTCGGGGCGCTGATCATCGACTGGGTGCTCTGCCTGCTGGTGTCCAACTTCTTCGCCGACCCGGTACGCGACGGCTGGGCCCCGGTGCTGGTGTTGGTCCTGGTGTACGGCATCTTCCTCGGCCTGTTCGCCCAGACTCCGGGCATGTTCATCACCAAGATCCGCTGTGTGAGCTGGAACGACGGCGGCCGGATCGGCGTGCTCCGGGGGCTGATCCGTGGCCTCCTGCTGGCCCTCGTCGTCCCCGCACTGATCATGGACGAGCACCGACGTGGCCTGCACGACCGAATCGCCGGCTCGGTCATCGTCGACGCCCCCCGCGCCTGACCCGACCCACGCCGAGCCCGCTCCCCGCCTCCCCGCCACCCGGTTCCCGCCTCCCCGCCACCCGATTCCCGCCACCACGGCTCCCGGTTCCCGCCACCACGGCTCCCGGTTCCCGCCACCACGGCTCCCGGCAAGATCGCGCCCAATCCAGGATGTGATGGCCCCCGCCACGCACGATGCCACTACGTCAGGGACAGCGCCGCGCGTCAGTGATCGATGCTGGCCCAGGTCGCACGGCGAGTTCCGATCCCAGGGTCGCCACTCCAGACCCCCCCGGCCCGCGTCGATCTTGCAATTCCTGTCGCCGGTATACACGAGATGCCCGCTTATGTCGCAACAGAAAGTGCAAGATCGCGGAGGAGGGGGAGCCCGGCCTCGTCGATCATGGAGTTGTGGTGCCTGGTTTGGTCTGATGCAGGCACTTTGTCACCCACCACAACTCCATGATCGACGAGGGCAGGGGAGGGCGGCGGGGGCGGGCGGGCGGCGGGCGGGATGGGCGGGGCGCGTTTGACGCCACGACGCGAAAGAGCCGGACCCGTGTGGGTCCGGCTCTTTTACGCGTACACCTGGGGGGTCAGCGGCCCCGCGACTGGCGGAAGGCGCCCGGCGGCCGCATGTTCTTCGGGATCGCGCCCTTGGGCATCTGTGGCCGGGCGGTGAGCGCCTTGAGTCGCTTGTCCAGCGAGTTGACGTCCTTGCCGGAGAGGGCGCGGGGCAGGCGCAGCAGCGTGGTCCGCAGCTTGCGGATCGGCAGCTCGCCTTCCTCCTGCCCGATCACATAGTCGTGCAGGGGAGCGGAGCCGATCACCTTGGACAGCCGCCGCTTCTCCTGGCCGAGCAGGCCGCGCACCCGCTGCGGGTTGCCCTCGGCCAGCAGGATCACGCCCGGGCGGCCGATCACCAGGTGGACCATGTCCATCTGGGTGGTCGAGCTGACCGCCGGGGTCACCCGCCAGTCGCCGCGCATGTTCTCCATGATCTGCGCCGCCGCGCCGGGTTGCCCCTCGGCGGCGTTCATCATCGCCTTGTTGGACCGAAGGTTGAGCACGATCAGCACCGCGAGCAGGATGAACAGGATGCCCAGCGGCAGCCAGATCCAGCCCCAGAGGATGACCGCGACCACGGTGAGCGCGAGCGGGAGCAGCACCGCTGCGGCGACCAACGGCGCGAACCACCGGTCCTGCTTGGCGGTGAACTGGAACACCATCCCGATCTGCTTCAGCCGCTGGCCGAACGAGACCTTCTCCTGGGGCTTTGCCATGCCGCAGAGTCTAGTGGTCGCCGCCGGCCCGGTTGATCCGCGTCCGGGTGCCGGGGCAGCTGAGTACCTTACGTCGCCGTGAGCGCCCTGAGTGGCCGGGTAAGGAGGCTGTGGGCGCGGAAGATGAGGCACCGTGCCCATGCCCGGGTGGGGCCTTCGCGCGAAGAGTCGTCAGCAGAAGACGACGACGCCACGAAGGAGCCCGACATGTTCGGCAACGACGCAGATTTCCTGCTCACCCTGCACCGTACCCACGCCGCCGAGCTGCGCGCCGACGCTTCCGCCGACCGGCTCGCCCGGTCGCTGTCCCGTCCGGTCAGCCGCGGGTGGCTGGGCCGGCGCAGGCAGGCCGGTCGCACCGGCGACGCCCGCCGGTGACCGCGCTCAGCGTGGCTGCCACGTCCACCGCGCCCGGCGTGGCTGCCACGTCCACCGCGCCCGGCGGGCTGGCCGCTCGACCCGATCCGACCCCGCCGCCCGGCCGCCGGCCGATCGGCGGGGCCGGCGGGGTGGGCCGCCATGGCATGCTCGAACACGTGACCGTACGCGCCGCCAGCTCCGTCCTCGTCGGGCGCCACCGCGAGACCGTGGCACTACGAGACGCGCTGGGCCGGGCGCGGGCCGGGGAGCCGACCGCCGTGCTGGTCGGCGGCGAGGCTGGGGTGGGTAAGACCCGGCTGCTGGAGGAGTTCGCGGGCTGGGCCACCGAGGGCGCGGCGCGGGTGCTCGTCGGCCAGTGCCTGGAGCTGGGCGAGGCGGGTCTGCCGTTCGCGCCGTTCGCCGCCGCGTTGCGGGCGGTGCTCCGCGCGGACGGCCCCGAGGTCTTCGCCGGTTACGAGGCGGAGTTCGCTCCGCTCCTGCCGGAGCTGGGCCGTGCCTCCGCGGCGCTGACCACCCCGCGCGCCGTCCCGCTCAACGACGCCCCGCGCGGCTACCTGTTCGACCTGGTCGCCGAGCTGTTCCAGCGGCTGGCCGATGCTCGCCCGCTGGTCCTGATCATCGAGGACCTGCACTGGGCCGACCGTTCCACCCGCGACCTCATCGGTTTCCTCGTCCGGGCGGCGAGGCCGGGCCGGCTGCTGCTGGTCTGCACCTACCGCACCGACGAGTTGCAGCGCGGGCACCCGCTGCGCCCGTTCCTCGCCGAGCTGGATCGGGCCCGGGGTGTGGAGCGGGTCGAGCTGGCTCGCCTGGACCGCGACGGCACCGCCGCGATCCTCGCCGACCTGCTCGGCGCCGAGCCGCCCGCCCGCGCCGTCGACGACGTCCACGACCGTACCCAGGGCAACCCCTTCTTCATCGAGGAGTTGGCCGTCGCCGGTGACCCGATCGGCTGCGCGGCGCTGCCCGAGACGCTGCGTGACCTGCTGCTGGCCCGGGTGGACCGGCTTCCGGAGCCGGCGCAGCGGGTGTTGCGGATCGCGGCCGCCGGCGGCACCCGGTTCGCCCACGACCTGCTCGCCGAGGTCGCCAGGCTGCCCGAAACCGAGCTGGAGGACGCGTTACGCGCCGCCGTCGCAGCCCAGTTGGTGGTGGCCGACCGGGACGGTGACTACGAGTTCCGACACGCGCTGGTCCGCGAGGCCGTCCACGACGAGTTGTTGCCCGGTGAGCACGCCCGGCTGCACGCCCGCTTCGCCGCCGCCATCGAGGCCCAGCCGCACCTGGTCGCCGCCGGTCGGGCCCCGGCCGAGATCGCCCACCACTGGTACGCCGCGCACGACCACCCGCGCGCCCTCGTCGCCGCACGAGCCGCCGCGTGCGCCGCCGCCGACCGCTACGCGTACGCCGAGCAGCGCCGACTGCTGGAGCGGGCGCTGGAGTTGTGGGAACTGGTGCCGGACGCCGCCGACCTGCTCGGCATGGACCATCTGGCGTTGCTGGAGCAGACCCTGGCCGCGGCGGTCACGGCCGGCGACTTCAGCCGGGCCATCACGCTGACCCGGGCCGGCCTGGCCGAGGTGGACACCGACGCCGCACCGCTGCGCGCCGCCCGCCTGCTCAACCAGCGGGGTCGGCTGATGGCCCTGCTCGGTAAGAGTGACGGCCGCCGGGAGCTGGATGAGGCGTACCGGCTGGCCGCCGGCGGCCCCCGTGACGTGGCGCGGGTTCGGCTGCTCGCCGACATAGCCGCGCACATGGTCAAGATCGACCCCGGACACGCGGCCCGGGTGGCTGCCGAGGCTGCCGTGGACGGCAAGGCACTCGGCGAGGACCTGGCGCTGCTGCACACGCGGATCGCCCTGCTCTGCCACGGCGAGCGGGACCTGGAGCGGGGGTTGGCCGAGCTGAGCCAGGCTGAGGCCGTCGTCCGCGAGTCCGGAGACTCCACGGCCCTGGTGCTCGCCCGGGTGTACCAGTCCGACGTGCTCTGCGAGTTGGGCCGCTACGCCGAGTCCGCGGAGGCCGCCGAGGCCGGCGTGGCCGAGGCGCGACGGGTGGGGATCAGCCGCTCCACCGGGGCGTACCTGCTCTCCAACCGGGCCGAGGCGCTCATCGCGTTGGGTCGGTGGGACGAGGCCGAGGCGGTCTGCGGAGAGGCCGCCCGGATCGACCTGTCCGGCGTCACCAGTCTGCACTGGATCCAGTTGGGCGCCGGGCTGCGGCTGGCCCGCGCCCACCCGGGCGCCGACGAGCTGGTCGACCGGGCGCTCACCTTCCTCAATCGACCGTACCTGTGGCCGAACCACCGCCTGCCCCTGCACGAGCTGGCGATCGAGGCGGCGCTGGCCGCGGACGACAAGGTCGAGGCGGTACGGGCGGCCCGCGTCGCGGTGGCCGACGAGAGCCTGCCGCGCCTGCCCCGGGAGGGTTGGCCGGTGCTCAGCGCCGCCGCGCGTACCGCGGCGCGGGTGGGTGACCGGGAGTTGGCCGCGGCGGTGGCCGCGCTCGCCACCGACCTGCCGGCGCGGCACCCGGCGGCCCGCGCGCACGCCGCCCAGGTCACCGCGCTGCTCGCGGTCGGCGACCAGGCGCTGCCGGCGTGGCGTGCGGCTGTCGACGCGTGGCGGGCCGACGGGCAGCCCTACCCGTTGGGCAGGGCGCTGCTGGCGCTGGGCGAGGCGACGGCCGCAGCCGGGGAACGCGACGAGGCGGCGACGGCGGTCACCGAGGCCACCGAGATCGGCCGGCGGCTGGGCGCGACCCCGCTGGTCGAGGCGGCCGCCACACTGGCGCGGCGGGTCGGCCTGCGCGCCGGGGGCGGGGCCGGAGCGGACCTGTTGACCGCCCGGGAGCGGGAGGTGCTGCGCCTGGTCGCTGAGGGGCACAGCAACAGCCGGATCGCCGAGCGGCTGTTCATCTCGCCGAAGACGGCGAGCGTGCACGTCTCCCGGATCATCGCGAAGCTGGGTGTGACCAACCGGGTGGAGGCCGCCGCCCTGGCCCACCGCCTCGGCCTGCTCACCGAGGCCGCCGCGCCGGATCAGCGCGGCAGGTAGATGCGCCAGCCCTCGATGGTGACCAGGTCGAGGGTGCCCGGTGTGACTCGCTGCCGTTCGTCGAGCACCTCCGCCAGGGGTGAGCCGGTCGGCGCGACCCAGGCCGGTGCCGCCGCGCTGTCCACCTCCCGCCGGTACGCGGGGTAGCGGTCGAAACCGGGGCGCAGGGTGTCGTCGACGACCGCGCAGACCACCTGCTCCGCGCTGGCGAAGGTGAGCCGGTTGCAGGTCCAGTAGCCGGCGCGCACGTGCCGTACGCCGAGCTGGCGCAGGGTGCTCACCAGGTCGGTGTGCCGGGCCTCGGCGGCCCGGGTCGCCGGGACGGTCTCCGCTGCCCGCCAGGTGGCGTGGGCCGCGGTGCCCAGCGTGGCGGCGAGCACCACCACAGCGACCGACCGGGCCAGCGTCGACCCGACGCCGCGTCGGCCGGTCGCCGCCCGACGCAGCCCGTGCCGGGCCACCGTCCACACCGGCCAGAGCAGCGCCGGCAGGGAGATGAGCAGGCAGGACAGGTAGCGGGAACTCTCCACGGGGGTGAGCCCGGCGGAACTGCTCACCGTGTACGCGCCCAGGGTGGCCACCGCGGCCAGCACGAGCGCCAGCCGTGCCGTTGCGGCCACCCGAGGCGACACCGCGTCGGGGCCCACAGCGGCAGAACCGGCAGGATCGGGTTCGCAGGTGCGCAGGGCCCGCCAGGCGGTGGCGGCGGCGATGGCCAGCAGCAGCGGCAGGGCGAGCGCCCACCACAGTTGCCAGGTGGCGCACTGACCGGGAGCGCAGAAGCCCATGCCCAGCCCGGGGCCGAGCACCAGGCCGCCGTGCAGCCGGTCCGGCCAGCCCGTGCTGGCGTTCGTACCGCTGGCCGCGAGCACGGCACGCAGCGGGTTGCGCCCGGTCAGCAGGCTGTGCAGCAGCAGCGGGGCCGCTCCCAGCACGGCCGCCGCCCCGAGCAGCGCCCCGGCGGCACCCCACAGCTCCCGGCGGCAGAACCCGACGAGGACCGCGCCGGTCGCCGCGACGTACGGCAGCACGAGCGGGTCGACCCAGACCATCAGCCCGGCCAGGAAACCCCACGCGGCCCAGCGCGCCAGACGCCAACCGGGTCGCCCGGTGTCGGCCGTCCGCCCGTCGGGACGCTCGGTGTCGGCCGTCCGCCGCCCCGGTCGACCGGTGGCGAGATCCACTGCGAGCAGGGCCAGCGCCGCCCCGGCCGCGTTCATCTCGGGGTAACCGCCGCCGGCGATCAGCTGGTTCTTGACGATCCGGTCGGAGCCGAGGGCCAGCAGCGCCACCATCAGCAAC
>NZ_JBEYSL010000312.1:0-8157 GCF_040642735.1 Micromonospora sp. NPDC047753
GGCCCGACCGGCTGCACGCCGATCGCCTACTGGCCGTCGCTTCCCAGGCCACTGGCCCAGTGCTGATGACGGCGGTCGTTCCCACTCACCGCTGCGGGGCAGCCCCGGATTCCCACCGGGTTCCCTCTTACGACGCCCGATCAGTCACGATCGGGCGAACCAGCGCCACCAGCCATTCTAATTGATCGACGAGCCCACCCACGCGGTAGGCAGGGGCTCGACGACGGCCCGCACTGTTCCCCTGCGGCCGAGTTGACCTCACCCCGCTACTGCTGCTCATCCAGGAACTTGCTTGCCCGGCGTGCCGGGCGGGATCAGCTCGAGATCCCACCCGGCACAGCGCGTTACTCGCGGCGAAGCTCGGCAGCAGCGGCTACCAAATGTTCGAGGGACGCCTGCACCTCCGCGTAGCCGCGGGTCTTGAGACCGCAATCGGGATTCACCCACAGCCGCTCGACAGGGACCGCCGCCGCTGCCCGACGCAGCGCCTCGACGACCTCGTCGTGCGCGGGCACCCGCGGTGAGTGGATGTCCCACACACCGGGTCCGACGCCGCGGCGGTATCCGATCGCGGCGAGGTCGTCGAGGACCTCCATCTTCGAACGGGACGCCTCGATGCTGGTGACGTCGGCGTCGAGAGCGTCGATGGCGGTGATGACCTCGCCGAACTCCGAGTAGCACAGATGGGTGTGGATCTGGGTGCCGTCGGCGACGCCGGAGGTCGCCAGACGGAACGCGCCGACCGCCCAGTCCAGGTAGGCATTCCGGTCGGCCTTGCGCAACGGCAGCGTCTCGCGCAGGGCCGGCTCGTCGACCTGGATCACCCGGATGCCCGCGGCTTCGAGGTCGCGGCACTCGTCGCGCAAGGCGAGCGCGACCTGATCGGCGGTGTCGCCGAGCGGCTGGTCGGCGCGGACGAACGACCAGGCCAGGATCGTCACCGGACCGGTGAGCATCCCCTTGACCGGCTTGTCGGTCAACGACTGGGCGTAGGTGGACCAACCGACGGTCATGGGTGCCTTGCGGGTGACATCGCCGTAGATGATCGGCGGGCGTACGCAGCGGGAGCCGTAGGACTGCACCCAGCCGTGCTCGGTGGCGGCGAACCCGCTCAACTGCTCGCCGAAGTACTGGACCATGTCGTTGCGTTCCGGCTCGCCGTGCACCAGCACGTCGAGACCCAACCTCTCCTGAAGACGGATGACCCGCTCGACCTCAGCTCGCATCCGCTGTTGGTAACCCGTCTCGTCGAGTCGCCCAGCCCGGTACGCGGCGCGGGCCTTGCGCAGCTCGTCGGTCTGTGGGAACGAGCCAATCGTGGTCGTTGGCAGCGCCGGCAGACTCAGCCTCGCCTGCTGCGCGGCAGCGCGTTGCGGGTAGGCGCCGCGCTGCCGGTCCACCCCGCGCAGCGCGGCGAGGCGCCCTCGCACACCGTCGTCATGCCATCCCGGCGGGGCCGACGCAAGCGGCGCGGGCAGGGTCGTGGTGCCGTTGCGCAGCGCCCGACCCAGCAGGACGACCTCGTCGACCTTCTGCCGGGCGAAGGCCAACCGGTGGCGCAGGTCCGGATCGAGCGCGGTGTCGACGGACAGGTCCACCGGCACGTGCAGCAGCGAGCACGATGTGGACACCGCGACGTGGTCGGCGAGCCCGGTCACCGCCGCGCCGGCGCTGATCGCCGCTCGCACGTCGGTGCGCCAGACGTTGCGGCCGTCGACAAGCCCGGCGACGATCGTCTTGCCACGCAACTGCCCCGCGCCAGCGAGCCGCTGCAGGTTGCCGGGCCCGGCGACCAGGTCCAGGCCGATCGCCTCGACGGGCGTGTCCAGCAGAGCGGGCAGTGCGCCACCGAGCTCCCCGAAGTAGGTGGCGACGAAGATCCTCGGCCGCTGCTGCACGGCGCCCAACCGGGTGTACGCGTCGCGGAGCGCGGCGATCTCAGCCTCGCTGCGGTCGCTCACGTAGGCGGGCTCGTCCAGCTGCACCCACCGCACTCCGGCGTCGGCGAGCGTCCCCAGGATGTCGGCGTACACGTCGATGAGGTCCGCCAACCGGTCAAACGGTTGCCCGCCCCCGTCGGCGGGCTTGGACAGCAGTAGGAACGTGGCCGGTCCGACCAGCACCGGGCGGCTCTCGATGCCGAGGTCACGGGCTTCGCGGTACTCGCGCAACGCCTTCGCGGGGTTCGCCGCGAAGACGGTGTCGGCGCCGACCTCCGGCACCAGATAGTGGTAGTTCGTGTCGAACCACTTGGTGAGCTCCAGTGCCGGCTCGGCGTCGACGCCGCGGGCCATCGCGAAGTAGGTGTTCAGCTCGGACAGGCCGAGGCGGGTGAAGCGTTGCGGGATGGCGCCGACGGCCACGGCGGTGTCGAGCACGTGGTCGTAGTAGGAGAACGTGTTGGACGGAATCGCGTCCAGACCTGCGTCGCGCAGCGCCCGCCAGACCTCACCCCGTAGCGCGGTGCCGGTGGTCTCCAACTCCTCCGCGTCGATGTGACCCGCCCAGTAGGCCTCCACGGCCTTCTTCAACTCACGGTTGCCGCCGATGCGCGGATAACCGAGCACGGTGCTCTGACCGAATGCGGTGTTCATGGGGGTCCTTCCCTCGAAGCGGCCGAGGACTCGCGCCACAGCAGGGAAGGAAGGGGTACGGATGCGTACCGGCTTCCGCCCCGGCCGTCCCGAGAGACCATCGGCGGCGCACACCGGCTGGCATGCGCGGCGCTGGCAGGTCTTCGGACTCGCGGGCGTGACCTGTTCGGTCGCCTACTGGCCGTCGCTTCCCAGACCTCGCGGCCCAGTGCTTGATGACGGCGGTCGTTCCCACTCACCGCTGCGGGGCAGTCCCGGTCTCGCACCGGGTTCCCTCTTACGACGCCACGACCATTCAGGCCACGGCGAACCAACACCGTTGTCCATCCTAGGGCTCCGTACGCGATTTGGGCTTGGCATGTCCGCCCTGCGGGACCAACGACGTCGCGGCGCGCCTCCACCTCATGCCAGGGCGAACCCTCTGAGCCCCTCGATGCGACCGAGACCCGCGTCCACCCGGACACGAACGCTCGTTGAGGACTCCGCCCCGCCTCGACGACGGCACAGCCTTTCACATGTGTGACACAGGGCTGGAACCGCAGCGTATCCAACTTTTGCTACCTGAGGAAAAAGATCGCGACCTTTTGCGAAAAGCCTCACCGCGGTGAGGATATTCAGATGCGTCGTCTCCCTCAGTCTCCTGGCCGCATGGTCTCGGGCCTGCTCGCGCTCGTCCTCGCCTCGGCGGTCACACTGCTCGCGTCCGCTCCGCCGGCCGCGGCTCACGGGACCCTCGCCATGTCCACACCGGTGGCCGGCGCCACTGTGAACGAGCCGTTGACGACGGTGCGGCTGTACTTCACCGAGAAGGACGCCGCCAACGCGTACTTCACCATCACCGCCCCGGGCGGCAGCCGGGTCGACAACGGCTGGACGTACGGGGAGCCCAAGCCGCTGGACAAGCCGGTACGGGAGTACTTCCTGGTCAACGGCCAGTTCGAGCCTCGCGAGTACACGACGGGTTTCCCGGCGGTGGTGGCCCTCGCGCATCTGCCCGCCAAAGGTCAGTACTCGGTGAGCTACCTGTCGGTCGCCGTCCCACTGGCAGACCGTCATCTGCGAGGCCCGCACCCGCACCGCGACCGGCCCGAGCGGCGAGTCCGCCGAGGTGACCGACAACGTGATCGTCCTGCGCCGCCGCTGACGGAACCGGCGGCAGCGAAGCGGGCATCAAACGCGGCCGAGACACCGCAACCCAGACAGACCACTAGCGGTGACGCCGGCGCTCGGCCCACGTCAATGCCTCACCGGGTCCAGACCGTGCCCCGTGCCTGGTATTCAAGGGCCTCTTCGACCTGGACAGCGACGTCCGCGTTGAGCTCGCGCGCGACGAGGTGCAGCGCCAGATCCAAGCCGGACGTGATGCCGGCGGCGGTGACCAGGTCGCCGTCGTCGACGACGCGCGCGTTCTTGACAACGCCACCGCGCGCGGCCAACTCTTTCTTGGCAACCGTGTGAGTGGTGCAGGGACGGCCGGTGACCAGTCCGGCCGCGGCAAGAATGATCGCGCCGGTGCAGAGTGACGAGATGGTGAGACCCGGGCGGCGTGCCGTCGCGAGCGCCTTCGGGAGCGCCCCATTGTTGATCTCCGCCCAGATGCCGGGCTCTCCGGGACGACCGCCACCGGGTACGACGATCAGATCCGCCTCCTCGGGCCGCCAGCCGCGGTCGATCGTCACGCGAGTGCCGAATGCGGCGGTGATGACGCGAGGCCTGCCGAGCACCATGTAGCCGGTGTCGATCTTTCTGCTGCTGTACCACCCGGCCAGCGAGAACACTTCCTGCGGCGCGATGAAGTCCTGCTCCTCAACGCCGTCGAACATGACAATGCGTACCCGCAGAGGCCCTTTCGCATCGCGCGGGGTGGCCGCAGTCGCCTGCCCGCCGATCAGCGTGCCCACGCTCGCGGCGGCACCGCCCGTCAACACTGCCCGTCGTCTCACCAGCAACCCCTCTGATAACCGTCAATATCTGAATAGTCGGGGGCGGAGGAGGGAAAGTTCCTGACGTTGTTGGCACCAGGCCAGCCTCCGTGATCGCCGGCGGGGGCCGTCGTCAATCACCACCAGGCGTTGCTCTTTCCGGGCCTTCATCCAGCGCTGCGCCGGGGCGCGCCCGCCCCAGTCGTCACGTTAGGTGCAGCAGCCGTCGGCGCAGCCGGGTGCAGTGGAGTCGTCTACCACTGTGGTGGGGGTGCAGCAGGTGTCGCCGCGCCAGGCTTCGCGGCCTTCCTTGATCGCGACGGCGGCGATGGTCAGCGCGGCGGCTGGGTCGGCCCACCACCAGCCGAACAGCGAGTTGACGGCCAACCCGAGGAGCACAACGGCGGACAGGTAGGTGCACAGCAGGGTCTGTTTCGAGTCGGCGACCGCGGAGGCGGAGCCGAGTTCGCGGCCGGCGCGGCGTTGCGCGGCGGACAGGATCGGCATGACCGCCAGCGATACGGCCGCGAGGAGCAGGCCAATCGTGGAGTGCTCGGGGCGGTCGGTGCCGAGCAGCGCGCGCACGGACTCGATGCCGACGTAGCCGGCGAGGGCGAAGAACGAGATCGCGATGATGCGCAGCGCGGTGCGTTCACGGCGTTCATGGTTCGGGCCGGAGAACTGCCACGCCACCGCGGCGGCGGAGGCGACCTCGATGATCGAGTCGAGGCCGAAGCCGATCAGCGCGGTCGACGATGCGATCGTCCCGGCACTGATCGCCACGGCCGCTTCGATGAGGTTGTAGGTGATGGTCGCGGCCACGAACAGCCGCACCCGGCGGATCAGCACCGCCCGTCGAGACGGCGGCGGAGCCGCGGTCAGCGAGATGTGCGGCAGGCTCATCAGCAGCAGCCCTCGGCCTCGGTGCTCGGGCAGGCGGCCGGGTCGACCGCAAGGGCGAGACCGAGGAGATCACCCAGGGCGTGCGCGAGGCGCGCGTCGGCGAGTTCGTAGCGAGAGCGTCGACCCTCGGGTATGGCGACGACCAGGCCGCAGCCTCGCAGACACGCCAGGTGGTTGGACAGGTTCTGCCTGCTCGTGCCCAATAGTTCGGCGAGGTTTGCCGGATAGCCAGGGCCTTCGCGCAGCGCGAGCAGGAGCCGAGCCCGGACCGGGTCGGACAAGGCGTGACCAAAGCGGGCCAGTACCTGCCCATGCGTCAGCGTCTCCACGACCCGACAATACACCAGCTCCTGAATTAATGTGATGCTGAACTATTAGTTCCTCCGCGGCTGCCGACCCGGCATTGCGTCTGGCGCTGGGTCTCAACGGCGTACGGCCCACCTCTCTTTACACCAGCGCCAGCGGACTGCCTGTCCGCCTCGACCACGAGGATTCTTCGTAGGAATGTCGGCGTGTCCAACAACCAGAGCGACGCTCTCGATCCGCTGACCCGTTGGCTCCACAACCAGCCGAACAATCCGCAACCACCTACCCATAGGCAGCCCGGCCTGCGGTTTGCGTTCTACGGTCGGATGTCGACCGTCGAGCACCAGGACCGGGTGACGTCCCGGCACTGGCAGCGGGACTGCGCCACTGAGCTCGTCGCCGGTCACGGGGTGATCGTCGCCGAGTACTTCGATGTCGGCTGCTCTCGCCGCCGCGGTTGGCGGCAGCGTCCGCAGGCCGCCGCGCTGCTGGCCGCGCTCGACGATCCAGATCGCGGGTTCGACGCGATCGTGGTCGGCGAGTACGAGCGGGCGTTCTCCGCCAATCAGCTGCAGCACCTGGCGCCCGTGCTCGAACAGCACGATGTGCAGCTGTGGCTGCCCGAGACAGACGGGCCGGTCGATCACCACAACCCGACCCACCAGGCACTGATCATGATGCTGGGCGCCCAGTCGAAACGCGAGGTACAGCGCGCCCGGTTCCGGGTCGTCACCGCGATGCGCGCCCAAGCGCGAGAGCAGGGACGGTATCTCGGAGGCCGACCGCCCTACGGATACCGACTCACCGACGCCGGCCCTCATCCGAACACCGCCCAGGCGCGCTGGGGTCGCCGGCTTCAACGCCTCGAACCGGACCCGGCCACGGCCGGACACGTGCGGTGGATGTTCGCCCAACGCCTCGATGGCCAGAGTCTCGCCAGCATGGCACGCGCCCTCAACGACGCCGGCATACCGTGCCCGTCGGACGTCGATCCCGACCGCAACCCCCACCGCAGCGGCAACCGGTGGACCCTACGAACAGTCGCGGCGATCCTCGCCAACCCTCGCTACACGGGCCGGCAGGTCTGGAACCGGCAACCCGCGCACCACGACGCCGACGCTAGCCGCTCGGAGCGAGCACCGATCCGGCGGAACCCGAGCGTGGACTGGGTGGTCTCCACGCAACAGGCCCACACCGCGCTGGTCAGCGAACAGGACTTCGTCGCCGTCCAGACCATCCGCTCCCACCGCAGCGCCCACGACGGCACCACCCACCGCTACCTGTTCACCGGCCTACTGCGCTGCGGACCCTGCGGCCGACGATTGGAATCCCATTGGATCAACCAACGCCCCGGCTACCGATGCCGCCACGGCCACACCAGCACCCAACAACCCACCAACCGCCGACGCAAGATCCTCTACCTCAGAGAAGACCACATCATCGCAAGACTCGCCGACCATCCCCACCTCCCCAGCGGCATCCAGACCCCACACGACCTGGTCACACTCCTACACAGCAGGAAGATCACCATCGTCTGCGACCAGGAACACTGCACACCAACCACAGAAAAATCCGCGCAGGCCAACCTGCGCGGATCATGATCGATATGTGGTAATGATGTGTCCGAGGGGGGACTTGAACCCCCACACCCTATACGGGTACTAGCACCTCAAGCTAGCGCGTCTGCCATTCCGCCACCCGGACCTACACGTTCAGCCTACCTTGCCGACCAGATGATCTTTCATCCGGTGGTCAGCACAGCGGGCCGCACGGGGAGTTACTGTACACGCCACTCGTGGATCATGCACATCGCCTTCCGGCGCCTCTCCCCTGGAGCTTTCGCCGCTGCTCAAGCCGCCTCAAAACGGCCGCACCGACACACCGTCGGGGCGTGTCCGGGTAGCGTCCGGCGGCCCTGTGACGGCAGCATTGCCACGTGTCCCATCCCTCCCCCCTGGCAGCCGCCCAGCACCGAGCCCTCGCCCTGCGCGCCGCGGGCGACCTCAGCGCCGCCCGGCAACTGCTCGCGGAGGTCGTCGAAGCCGCTCCCCCGCCGTACGGTGACGACCATCCCGAGGTGCTGCACACCGCGCACCTGCTGGCACGGCTGCACCGGGAGGGGGACGACCCGCTCGCCGCCCGCCGGGTGTTGGAGGAGGCGTTCGCGGCGGGCGAGCGGCGCTGGCAGCACTCCGACCCGCTGATGCTCGCCCTCGCCTTCGAACTCGCCGAGGTGGCCGAGGAGCTCGGCAACCGGCACGAGGCCCGCCGCAACTACACCCGCGTCGCCACCGCCGGGCCCGCCGCACTGGGGGAGAACCACCCGGCGGTACGCGCAGCCCGCGACTACCTCGGCCCACCCCCGCCGCCCCCGGGCGAGCACCACCCCGCGCCGACGCTCGATGCTGCCCCGGCCGCCCCGGTGACCGAGC
>NZ_JBEYSL010000313.1:0-8086 GCF_040642735.1 Micromonospora sp. NPDC047753
CGCGGACGAAGACCTGGGCCTGGCCAACGTGATACTCACCAACGGCGCACGGCTCTACGTGGACCACGCTCACCCCGAATACTCCACCCCCGATGCCGACCGAGCCGCGCTGCGGCGGGTTGGTCACCGTCAGGAACGGCTCCTCCAGGTCACTCCAGGCCAGGGCCCGGGTCGGGCTCCAACTGTTCTTCGTCACGTAGAAGTAGAACGTGCCCGGGTGGTGCGCCCAGTTGCTGTACTTGAAGTCCAACCGTGCCCCGGCGGTCAGGTGGGTCAGCGGCCAGTCGGTGCGGGGCAGGTCGTAGCCGCGGAAACCGGTGGCCCCGCCGCTGCACAGTTGCCCGTCCGGAATGAAGCCGGTGGTCCGGCCGCCAGCGTCGGAGCGCAGCACGCTGAACCAGTTGTAGAGGGAGTTCGTCCCGCTCTGGGCCACGGCGGCGGAGCACGCGGGGTTGGTCGGCCTGATCTCGCCGGTCGTACTGAGGCCGTCCTGCCAGCACAGGTAGGTGCGGCTGCCGGGCGTCATCGCCGCGCCGTGCGCGGCGGCCGGCTGTGGAGTGGATGCCAGGGCGACAGCGCCGAGCGCGAGGGTCATGGCCGCGGTGAGCAAGGCGGCCATACGGGAACGGTTCACAGGTTCTCCTGACTCGCGAGGGGCGCTGGCTGAGCCGCCCCGCCGCAATCGGGTGGGATGTGGCGTGATCGCCCCGCTGTCGTGAGCGGTGCGACGATCACGGCGACGTGCCCCGGCGGAAAACAGCCGGTGGACGTGCGCCGTCGACGGTCCTGTCCTGGACCGGTGCCCTCGCGTCTAACCAACCCGGCAACCGGCGGCGCCGCAGCCCTCGCACCGCCCGGTACGCGTCATCCCACCACGCCGCAGCGGCCGAGCGCAATAGTCATTCCTCGATGTATGAGAAGACCCGCCGGTCGTCGTTGGACGTCATATCCTGCGTACGGGGAGCGGGGACGGGGAGGCGGCCGCCGGTGCCGGACGTGTTCGACGAGGTGCACCGCCGGTGCCGCGACGGCGAGGCGGTCGCGCTGGCCACCGTGGTGGCCACCTGGCACTCCGCCCCGCAGCCACCCGGCGCCGCCATGGCCGTCGCTACCGACGGCACGGTCATCGGCAGTGTCTCCGGCGGCTGCGTCGAGGCCGATCTCTACGAACGGTCCCGCCGTGTGCTGGACACCGGCCAACCCGAGCTGTGCCGCTACGGGATCAGCGACGACGACGCGTACACAGTGGGCCTGACCTGCGGCGGCATCCTCGACGTGTTCGTGGAGCGCGTCGACGCGAGCGCCCTGCCGGCGCTGGACGCGGTCGCCGCAGCCCGTAGCGGCGGCCACCCGGCGGCGATCGTCACCTGCGTGGCCGCCGACGCCAACGACGATCCACAGGCCGACGCCGGCAGTTCACCGGGCACCGAACCGACCGACCCGGCCCGGCGGCTCGGCCGGCGGATCGTGCTGACCGGCCAGCGGTCCGTCGGCTCGCTCGGTGACGACCGGCTCGACGACGCGGCCAGCGCCGACGCCCTCGGGCTGCTCGCCGCCGGGCACAGCGGCATGCTCCGGTACGGGTACCACGGGCAGCGCCGAGGCGGCGGCGTCAGCCTCTTCGTGACCGCGTACGCCACCCCGCCCCGGATGATCGTCTTCGGTGCGATCGACTTCGCCGCCGCGGTGGCCCGGATCGGCGCGTTCCTCGGCTACCGGGTCACCGTCTGCGACGCCCGGCCGGTCTTCGCCACCGCGCGCCGCTTTCCCGACGCGGACGAGGTGGTGGTGCAGTGGCCGCACCGCTACCTGCGTACCGAGTTGGCGGCCGATCGGCTCGACGAGCGGACGGTGGTGTGCGTCCTCACCCACGACCCCAGGTTCGACGTGCCGTTGCTGGAGTTGGCGCTGCGCCACCCGCTGGCGTACGTGGGCGCGATGGGCTCACGACGTACCCACGACGAGCGACACAAGCTGTTGAGCGAGGCGGGGCTCAGCCCGACGCAGCTCGCCCGGCTCGCCTCCCCGATCGGGTTGGATCTCGGTGGTCGTACCCCCGAGGAGACCGCTGTGAGTGTGGCCGCGCAGATCGTCGCGGCCCGGTGGGGCGGCACCGGTCGCCCCCTCGCGGTACTCGACGGGCCGATCCACCAGCCGGGGTAGCGAGCCCGTCGGTGCGCGGCCTTCGGCGCCCATCGGGCCGTGCGCTGTGCCAGCCTGGTGCCACGGAGATCGGCTCGGCGATCGGCGGCCGGTGGCCACGACGAGAGGATCGGCATGGGATACGCGGTGGTGCTCGGTGAGGCGCTCGTCGACCTGCTCGACAGCGAGCTCGACGGGGAGCGGGTCTATCGGCAGGCCATCGGCGGCGGGCCGCTGAACGTCGCCGTCGGGGTGGCCCGCCTCGGCGGCGCGGCACAGTTCGTCGGCTCGCTCGGTGACGACGCGCTGGGCGGGCGGATTCGCGCCTTCCTCACCGCGGCCGACGTCGGGGTGGCCGGTGCGATCACGGTCCCGGCGCCGACCACGCTCGCGGTGGTCACGTACGCCGGGCCGGAGCCGGACTTCCGTTTCTACGGCGAGCCGGCCTCCTACGCGCTGCTCCGCCCCGACGATCTGGACCTGGCGTTGCTGGAGGGCGCCGACGTGCTCTACTGCGGCTCGATCGTGCTGCTCCGACCCGATACGCTCGCCGCCGCCCGCCGCGCCTGGTCGCTCGCCGCCGGCCTGCGGGTCTTCGACCCGAACGTACGTCCCCGGCTGCTGAACGGGCCGGGCGCGCTGGAGGGGCTGCGCGAGGTGGTGGCCGAGTTCGCCGCCGGCGCGCACCTGGTCAAGCTGAGCGCAGCCGACGCTGTGCTGCTCTATCCCGGTGAGCCGGTCGAGGGGGTGGCGGCGTACCTGCGTGAGTTGGGGGCGGCCACTGTGGTCGTGACGCTCGGCGCGGCCGGTGCGGTGCTGGCTGCCGCCGACGCCGACCCGGTCCGGGTGCCGGCCCCCAAGGTCAACGCGATCGACGCCACCGGCGCGGGTGACTCGGTGATGGCCGCGCTGATCGCCGACCTGCTCGTCGACGGCGAGCCAAACAGCCCGTCGGGCTGGACCGAGCGGGTGGCCTTCGCGCTACGGGTGGCCGGCCTGGTCTGCGAATCCCCGGGCGGCGCCACCGCCATGCCCACCCGCACCGCAGTACAAAACCGCTTCAACCCCTAACCCCAACCCCAACCCCACGCCCCCGCGCCCCGCGCCCCCTTCCCGGCGTCGATCTTGCAGTTTCTGTCGACGTTTCGTCAGCTGTGCCCTGCTTTCGCCCCGCACAAAGTGCAAGATCGCGTGCTCGGGCGGGGCGGGCGGGGGCGCGGGGCGCGGGGAGAGGGGGCGGGGCGCGGGGGCGGGGGGAGGGTTGACCTCGGGGATTTGTGAACGTTAACATCGATGACGCGCGATGGAAACGTGGGCGTCGTCGGGGAGGTTCTGATGCGGGTGGTTCTGGTGCCTCTGGCGTTCCGGCACGTTGCGGCCCTACTGGTCATGCTGCTCGTGGCTGCCGGGATGGTCGTCGCCCACCCGCCGGAGCGGGCGGCCGCGTGGGACAACGGGGTGGCCGACACCCCGCCGATGGGGTGGAACAGCTACGACTCGTTCAACTGGCGGGTCACCGAGACCGACGTCCGGGCCAACACCGACTACATGGCCACGAACCTGCGGCAGTTCGGCTGGGAGTACGTGGTGATCGACTGGGCCTGGTACTACCCCGGTCAACACAACAACAGCCCCAACCAGGACGCGAACCTGCAACCCCGGCTCCGGATGGACGCCAACGGACGGCTGCTGCCGGACACGACCCGGTTCCCCTCCGCCGCCGGTGACAACGGGTTCAAGCCGCTCGCCGACTACGTCCACGCGAAGGGGCTGAAGTTCGGCGTCCACCTGATGCGGGGCATTCCCCGCCAGGCGGTCGCCGACAACGTACCGATCCTCGGCACCACCTGCCGCGCCAACCAGATCAACAACACCACCACCGCGGCCTGGCTCAACCTCATGTGGGGCCTGAACATGTCCAACCCCTGCGCGCAGACCTACCTGGACTCGATGTTCCAGTTGCTGGCGTCCTGGGGTGTCGACTACGTGAAGGTGGACGACATCGCCGCCCCGACGTACCGGCAGTCGGAGGTCGAGGGGTACCGGACGGCCATCCAGCGCAGCGGCCGACCGATGGTGCTGAGCCTTTCGCCCGGCCCGACCTCGCTCTCCAGCGGCGCACACGTCCAGGCCAACGCGCACATGTGGCGGATCGTCAACGATCTGTGGGACAACTGGTCGTCAGTGGACGCGCTCTTCGACCAACTGCGCAACTGGACCCCGTACCGCGCCACCGGCGCCTGGCCCGACGCCGACATGATCCCGATCGGCCGGCTCTCCAAGTACGGGCCGGTCGGCTCGCCGCGATACTCCAACCTGACGTCGGACGAGCAGCGCACCCTGATGTCACTGTGGGCGATCAACCGGGCGCCACTGATGTGGGGCGGCAACCTGGTCGAGAACCGTGCCGCCGAGCTGGCGTTGATGACCAACGCTGCGGTCCTGGGAGTCAACCAGAACAGCGCGAACAACCGTCAGCTCTACGGTGGCAGCCGGCAGGTGTGGACCGCCGACGTGCCGGGCAGCAACCACCGGTACGTCGCCCTGTTCAACAGGGACAGCAGCGCGGCGCAGGTGTCGGTGAACCTCGCCGACCTCGGGATCGGGTCGGCCGCCGTGACCGACCTGTGGTCCGGCGCGGCCCTCGGCACGGCGACCGGGACCCTCACCCGGTCGCTCCCGGCCCACGGCGCCGGGCTGTACCGGCTCGCCCCGGACACCACGGTGCCGGTGCCGAGCGCGTACACCCTCGCCGCGCGGCACAGCGGCAAGCTGCTGGACGTCAACAACAGCGCGACCACCGACGGTGCCGACGTGGTGCAGTGGGCCGCCAACGGTCAGCCCAACCAGCGGTGGCGGTTCCAGGACGCTGGTGGGGGTTACCAGACGGTGGTCAGCGCGCACAGCGGAAAGTGCCTCGACGTGTACGGCGGCGCGGGCGCCACCGCCGACGGGGTACGGGTCACCCAGTGGACCTGCAACGGCGGCACCAACCAGCAGTGGCGGGTGCAGGACCTCGGCACGGGTTACGTGCAGCTCGTCGCCCGGCACAGCGGCAAGTGCCTCGACGTGCTCAACTCCGCCACCACCGACGGTGCCCGCGCGGTGCAGTGGACGTGTGGCACCGGCACCAACCAGCAGTGGCGACGTACCTCGGTGTAGGCCGTCAGGCCGTGCCGTTCAGTTCCAGGTAGCCGCGCTGGGCGGCGACCAGGGCCGGGCGGGCCCCGAAAGGGGCCTCGGCGGCCACCCGCTCCGGCGGGGCGCTGCCGGTGTGCGCGGCCCGGATCAGCCAGGCCAGCTTCGCCAGCTCCGCGTGCTGAGCCCGGACGAAGTCGACGTCGACCGGGTCGCCGTGGCCCGGGATCACCACAGTGCGCGCGGTGGTGAGTCGCAGCAGGTCCGCGACCGCGTCCGGCCACCGCAACGGGTACGAGTCCTCGAAGGCGGGCGGGCCACTCTGCTCCACCAGGTCCCCGGCCACCAGCACGTCGGCGTCCGGCACGTGCACCACCAGGTCGGCCTCGGTGTGCCCCCGCCCGGGGTGGCGCAGCAGCACCTGTCGACCGCCCAGGTCGAGGACCGTCTCGACGTGTACGGTGTGCGTGGGAGCGAGCAGCGAGGTGTCGGCCAGCTCGGCGGCGAGCGCCGGGTGCTCCGTGCGCAACTCCTCGTACGCCTCCCGGCGCAGCCGCTCCGGCTCCTCGCGCAGGGCGGCGGCGGCCAGCTCGTGCGCGTACACCGGGCGGGGTGGGTCGCCGGCCAGGACGGCGTTGCCGAAGCAGTGGTCGTAGTGGTGGTGGGTGTTGACGAGCGTCAGCGGACGGTCGGTGACCGCCCGGACGGCCGCGGCCAGCTCGGTGGCCTGGGCGGCCGACGAGAGCGTGTCCACCAGTAGCGCCTCGTCGTCGCCGACGACCAGTGTGACGTTGACCCGCAGCAGCGGTTCGGCCAGCACGTGCACCCGGTCGGCGACCTCGACGAAACCGGCGTTCACGACGCCCGCCCGGCCCGTTCGACGAAGCGTCCCCGGTCGACCAGGATCCGGTCCACCCGGCCCCGGGCCACCGTCTGGTCGCCGTCGCTGACCGTGACCTCGAACGACAGCCGGCGACCGTCGACGGTCGCCAGCAGCGCCTGCGCGCGGACCGTCCGGCCGACCACTGTCGGCGCCAGGTGCTCCAACTCGACCCGGGTGCCCACTGTCGTGGAACCAGGCGGCATCCCGGTCGCCGTCGCCGCGACGGTGGCCGCCTCGGCCAGCGCCAGCACCCGGGGGGTGCCCAGCACCGGTACGTCCCCGGAACCGACCGCCTGGGCGGTGTCCGCGTCGGTGACGGTCAACTCGACCTGGGCGGTCAGACCCGGCGCGAAGGCCGGCTCGGGCTGCTCCTGCATGGTCGTCAGCCTAGGTGCTCGCTGGACCCGTCGAGCACGCGCCCGACGATCCGGACGCGACCACCCCGGACGCGCAACGGGTGGTCCCCGTCGGTCGATGCCGTACCCGTCGTTAACCTTGACCCCGATGGCCGTCGCGACTGACCCCCAGCCCCCCGCCCGGACCGACCCGCCCGCGTCCCCGGACGGGGGTCGTCGGCGCGTCGTCGCCATGACCGTCTGGGCGGTCGCGTTCGTCGCCGCGTGGCTGGCCATCGGGCTGCCCACCGACCCGGCGTACGCCTTCGTCTGGATCTGGCTGGCGACCATCGCCTGGAACAGCGATCGGCCGTGGCGTAGCCACCTGCGCTTCGCCCGGGACTGGGTGCCGGTGGTGCTGCTGTTCGTGATCTACAACCTCTCGCGCGGGTTCGCCGACAACGGGGCCACGCCGCACGCGATGGAGTTGATCGTCGCCGACCGGTTCATGTTCGGCTGGGCCACCGGCGGTGAGGTGCCCACCGTCTGGTTGCAGCAGCACCTCTACCACCCGCAGGTGCACTGGTGGGATGTCGCGGCGAGCTGGGTGTACTTCTCCCACTTCGTGGTGGCGCTGGCCGCCGCCGCGGTGCTCTGGCTGCGCGACCGGCACCGCTGGGCCGCGTACATGCGGCGGTGGGGTTTCCTCTGCGCGGCCGGCCTGGTCACCTACTTCATCTACCCGGCGGCCCCGCCCTGGTGGGCGGCGCAGAACGGCCTGCTCACCGAGGTCGCCCGGATCTCCACCCGGGGTTGGAAGGCGTTCGGCATGCACGGTGCCGGCAACGTCCTCAACGCCGGCCAGATCGCCTCCAACCCGGTCGCCGCGATGCCGTCGCTGCACACCGCCTGGGCGTTGTTCGTGGTGCTGTTCTTCCTGACCGCCACCCGTCGTCGCTGGTGGCCGCTGCTGCTCGCGTACCCGCTGGCGATGACCTTCACCCTGGTCTACTCGGGTGAGCACTACGTGATCGACGTGCTGGTCGGCTGGGCCTACGTGGGGCTGACCTTCCTGGTGGTCGGTCTGGCGGAGCGTGGCTGGGCGGCGTGGCGTGTCCGCCACCCGAAGCCCGGAACGCAACCGCCCCCCGACTCCCCGCACAACGAGCCGGAGCCCCCAACCCCACGCGAACCGAACAGCGCCACCACCCACCCCCAGGTCCCCGCCGACCACTGACCCCCACCAAGGCCCGACCCCGCCCCCGACCCCATCCCGTTGATCATGAAGTTATTGCCCTCCCGCGCGGCGTGTCGGGGCAACAACTTCATGATCACCGCGAGGGGAGAGGGTCGGTCAGGGGGGTGGAGGGGGCGGGGTCAGGGGGGTGGAGGGGCGGGGTCAGGGTTGGGGGGTGGTGGTGCGGGCCTGGTGGGCTCTTGTCGTCAGGTCGGCTGCCAGGGCCCAGGCTTCGGCCAGGTCGCGGTCCTGGGCGGTGGCACCGGAGCCGCCCGCGGTGTCCGCGTGCACGGTGGCCAACCCGAGACGGCGCTGGATGGGCCCCTGGACCACCCGCACGCTCTGGATCCG
>NZ_JBEYSL010000314.1:0-8072 GCF_040642735.1 Micromonospora sp. NPDC047753
GATGTCGCCGAGGTTGTGCACAGTGGGCCACTGGTGCTCGCAGACGGTGCGGGCGTGTCGGTCGATTTCGGCGTACCAGGTGAGGTGGCCGCCGCGATCTTCAGCGGAGGTCAGGCCGGTGGGCAGGCCGCGCCACGCGGTCCGGCCCGTGGTCGAAACGTGGAGACCGAGGTGGCGCTGGACTTCGGCGACGCCGTGCGCGGGGTGACGCTGCCCCTGACGTTGCGCGCGCCGGGAGTCTGCGACACCTGCCACGGCAACGGGGCGAAACCCGGCACCCAGCCGCGTACCTGCCCGGTCTGTCATGGTGCCGGCGTGACCACCCGGGACCAGGGGTCGTTCAGCTTTTCCGAGCCGTGCCGCAACTGCCAGGGCGTCGGCACGGTGGTCGAGGAGAAGTGCCCGGAGTGCCACGGCAGCGGCGGTGTCACAAAGACCCGCACCATGAACGTGCGCTTCCCCGCCGGTGTGGCCGACGGTCAACGCATCCGGCTGGCCGGGCGCGGTGAGCCGGGCGAGCGCGGTGGCCCGGCGGGTGACCTCTTCGTACAGGTCAAGGTTCGGCCGGACGAGCTGTTCGGGCGTACCGGGGACGACCTGACGCTGACCGTGCCGGTCACCTTCGCGGAGGCCGTGCTCGGCACGGACCTGCGGGTGCCCACGCTCGACGGGGCGGTGACCCTGCGGGTGCCGCCGGGGACGCCGAGCGGTCGGGTGCTGCGGGCCCGGGGCAAGGGTGTGGTCCGCCGCGACGGGCAGGCCGGTGACCTGCTGGTCACGCTGGATGTGGTGGTGCCGGCCCGGTTGTCCGACGAGGCGCGCACGGCGCTGGAGTCGTTCGCCGAGCAGACCCCGCCGGCGGCCCGGGAACATCTCGACGCGCGGGTGCGTCGAGTCAGTTAGTCCGGTGGAACGGACGCGGAGGTGAGCGGGATGTCGGGCGAGTTCCTCGGTTCGGGCGACCCTGCCTACGAGGCCAAGGTGTTGATGATCTCGGTGGCGGCTCGGATGGCGGGGATGCATCCGCAGACCCTGCGCCAGTACGACCGACTGGGGCTCGTGCAGCCCGGCCGAGCTGCTGGTGGCGGGCGTCGCTACAGCGTCCGCGACGTCGTGCTGTTGCGCGAGGTGCAGCGGCTCAGTCAGGACGACGGGATCAACCTGGCCGGCGTCAAGCGGATCATCGGGCTGGAGCGGCTGCTGGAGCAGGCGCAGCAGCGGGTGGCCCGGCTGGAGGCTGAGCTGGACGCCGCGTACCGCCGGGTGGCGGAGCTGGAGTCGCTGGCCCGCTTCCCGGGCCGGGATCTGGTGCCGACGAACCGCACGTCCACCGCCCTGGTGGTGTGGCGCCCCCGCCGTACACCCGATCGCTGAGCTGCCGCTCACCCCGGATCTGTCTTCTCGGCCCGGACCGCGCCGGATTCCCGGCGCGGTCCGGGCCGCTTCGGTTAGCCTGTCGATAAGGGTCCAATCGGCTTAATCTGGACCTACCGGCATGGCGAGGGGGAGCGATGGCGGAACAGGCGAAGAAGGTGGCCCAGCAGACCGAGGACCGGTTGGAGAACCTGGCCGAAACCGTCCGCAAGAAGTTCGACAAGGTGACCGAGGGGACCTACCGGGACCGGATCATCGCGGGCCGGTTCGCCGAAAACGGCGACCACACCGGCGAACAGGGCCAAGCCGAAACGGACCGCAAGCAGGACTGACCGGTAACCAACGTACGGGCCGGGACCCACGGGGGGTCCCGGCCCGCACGCACGCCACACACCACGCCCCGCGCCCCCGCGCCCCCGCGCCCCGCGCGCAATTCCGCGATCTTGCAGTTTGGGATGACGGAATGTCTAGCTTCGCGCAATAGGTCGGAACAGAAAGTGCAAGATCGGCGAAAGAAACGGCGCGAATCCGGTAGTTCAGCCGAGGCGGCGGTTCTCGCGGACCAGGCCGCCCTCGCACCAGTCTCGGTAGACGAAGAGGTCCGGTCTGGCCAACAGCACCCGGCCGTTGTGCGCCCAGACCTTCATCAGCTCGTCGCCGTCACGCTCGGCCTGTTCGACGAGCTTGCGGAAGCGGCGCTTGGGATGGGCGCGGAAGTTCGTCCGGATGCCGTCGGCCGCGTAGATGTAGAGGCAGTGCAGCGCGAACCGTCGGGCCGGGCAGGTTGAATCCATCGCTAACTCGAAGAGTGTCAACACCAGCCGGTCGCCGGAGACCAGCAGGTCCCAGTCCGGTGGCATCGACGCCAACGGCACTGAATCGGGCTTGTACGCCCAAGCTCGCAACTCCGCCGGAGTCGGATCGACGGGGTTGGCAAAGCCGTGGAACGTCGACTCCTGCACGCTCACCGGCTGACCTTCCGCTCTCGCCCGCGTTTGGCAACGCTGCCTGCGGACCCTGGCTGCTGGGGCGAAACGGTAACCCGCCGTCGGGTGCTGCGGTAGTACCCGCGAGGAGCAATTCCGCAACCGTTGGCACGGGCGGGTCGGTTGCATCGATGACACAGCCGATGATGTCCCCATGACCATCCACGTACGACAGTTACAGCGAGGCGCCGAGGCCGAGTTCGTCACGGGGCTGGAGTGGCTTTTCGCCCCTCCCGGTGGCCGTCCCGGGGATTGGGACCGGGATCGTGCCGTCGAGCGGACCGCGCAATTGCTCGCCCACGAAGACGTCGCACTCTTCGCGGCGCGATCGGGTGAAGGTCAGGTGGTCGGTGTGGCCAGCGTCTACGTGGACATCCTCTCGGTGCGCTTCGGCCGTCGGGCTTCGATCGAGGACCTCGCTGTGCACCCTGAGTGGCGCTCCCGGGGTGTCGGCTCCAGCCTCCTGACGGCGGCCAGGGCATGGGCGCACGAACACGGTGCCGACTACGTCTTCCTGGAGTCCGGCCTCGCCCGGACCGAGGCGCACCGCTTCTACCTTCGCGAGGGTGCGACCCACGCGGCCGCGGCGTTCAGGTGGACCTCAGTGCAGTGAGTCGATGACCGGGGCCTGCCCCCGCCGCTGCGCCGCCGCGCGGTTGCGCAGCCACCGCTTGAACCACGGGAAGTCCGGCAGCCGGGCCAGGATCGGCCCGGTCACCACGGTGATCAGGACGTACGTCGCGGCCAGCGCTGCCAACCGCGGCTCGACGCTCCCGGCGGCCACCGCGAGACCGGCGATGACGATGGAGAACTCACCTCGGGGTACGAGTGCCAGACCGGTCCGCCATCGACCGGGTTCGGCGATGCCGACCCGACGGGCGGCGAGGTAACCGGTGGCCGTCTTCGTCGCCATGGTGATCACGGCCAGCGCGAGCGCCGGCAGCAGCACCGGCGGAATGTCCTGCGGGTCGGTGGTCAGGCCGAAGAAGACGAAGAACACCGCGGCGAACAGGTCCCGCAGGGGCGAGAGCAACTCGGTGGCGTGGTGCGCCACCGGGCCGGAGAGCGCGATGCCGACGAGGAACGCGCCGACCGCCGCCGACACCTGGAGCGACGCGGCGATGCCAGCGATCAGCAACGTCAGACCGAGTACGCCGAGCAGCAGCGCCTCGGGGTCCTTCGCCGACAGGGCGGACGAGATCAGGTGGCCGTACCGGATGGCGACCACCAGCACGATCAGCACAGTGCCCACCGCGACGGTGAGCGCGATCCCGCCGCCGAGCAGGCCGGTGCCGGCCAGTACGGCGGTGACGAGCGGCAGGTAGAGCGCCATCGCCAGGTCCTCGATGACAAGCACCGAGAGGATCACCGGGGTTTCCCGGTTACCGAGCCGGCCCAGGTCGGCGAGGACCTTGGCGATCACCCCGGAGGAGGAGACCCAGGTGATGCCGCCGAGCACCAGGGCGGCGACCCAGTCCCAGCCGAGCAGCAGGGCGAAGGCCGCGCCGGGCAGCGCGTTGAACACGCCGTCGATCAGCCCGGCCGGGGCTGCCGAGCGGAGGTTGCCGACCAGTTCGTTGGCCGAGTACTCCAGGCCGAGCATCACCAGCAGCAGGATGACGCCGATCTCGGCGCCGACCGCGAAGAACTCCTCGCTGGCGGCGAGCGGAAGTAGCCCGCCGTGCCCGAACGCGAGCCCGGCGAGCAGGTAGAGGGGAATGGGCGAGAGGCCGAAGCGCCGGCTCAGCCGGCCGAGGAGGCCAAGCAGCAACAGCAGCGCACCGACTTCGATGAGCAGCGTGGTGAAATCGTGCATCCGCCTCAGCCGTCCGGGTCACTGTCGGCGAGGATGGCGGACACACCGTCGAGACCTCTGCGGGTCCCGACGACGACCACCACGTCGCCGGCTGCGAAGCGGAAGGAGGGGAGTGGCGAGACGATCACTTCGCCTTCGCGCAGCACCGCCACGATGGAGGCGCTGGTGCGGGTACGCGCCTTGGTGTCGCCGAGCTTCCGGTTGACGTACGGAGAGCCGGCCGTGATGGCGATCTGCTCGGTGAGCAGACCGGCGGCCTGCTCGCGGAGCCCGGAGAGCTGACCGAGCATCAGCGACGCGCCGAGGATGTCGGCCAGAGCCTCAGCCTCGTCGTCCGTGAGCGGAATGTCCGCCTGGCAGGCATCGGGGTCGTCGGGATCGTAGAGAACGAGATCACGCCGGCCATTGCGATGGGAGACGACGCCCAGGCGGCGTCCGGACTCCGTCACCAGATCGTGACGTACCCCGATCCCGGGTAGGGCGGTCTGCTCGACACGTACTCGCACCAGCCAAGGCTACCGCTTGATGAACAATCCGCAGATCTTGGACGGCCACCGGTCGTCAGACCAGGCCCTGCGCAGCTCATCGGGCGTGATCGACTCGGCTTTCCTGAAGTCGCGGTGTCCTGGTGGTCCGGACACCCCGACTTCAAGGAACCCGAGTCGATCAAGCGCTGGCGGTCAGCGGAGGCTGGCGAAGAACTCGCGGATGTCGGTGACCAGCACCTCGGGGGCCTGGTGGGCCGCGTAGTGACCGCCGACGTCGCCCCGGCCCTCGATGTCGGTGTCGTACGCCGTCCACCGGACGATGTTCGAGTGGTCCCGGTCGGCGAACGGGCGGATGGACTGGAAGTCCCCGGGGAACATGGCCAGCGCGGTCGGGGCGGTGGTCGGCTCGGTCGGCGGCTCGCCGGCGTGCGCGTCCTCCCAGTAGAGCCGCATCGCCGAGGCCGCCGTGCCGGTGAACCAGTAGAGCGCCACGTTGGCCAGGATGAAGTCGGCGTCCAGGCTCTCGTCGAAGAGTTGGGCGTTCCAGGCGAGCAGCCCCACCGGCGAGTCGGCCAACCCGAACGCCAGGGTCTGCGGCTGCTGACTGTGCACCTGGTTGAAGGAGAACTTGTTCTCGTAGAACCACTGGAGGTGGCCGAGCGCCGCCTGGTCCGCCTCGGAGAGCCCGGCGAACTCGGCCGGGTCGCCCGAGGGGAACGAGAAGAGCTGGGTGACGTGTACGCCGAGCACGTGCTCCCGGTCGGTCCGGCCCAACTCCGGCGCGATCATCGAGCCGGCGTCGTTGCCGACCGCGCCGTAGCTGTCGTACCCCAGGCGGTTCATCAGCTCGGCCCAGGCGCGGGCGATGCGGAACCGGTTCCAGCCGGCGCTGCGGGTCGGGCCGGAGAAGCCGAAGCCGGGCAACGACGGGACGACCACGTGGAAGGCCGGCGCGTCCGGGTCGGTCGGCTCGGTGAGCGGGGCGATCACGTCGAGGTATTCCAGCACCGAGCCGGGCCAGCCGTGGGTGAGCACCAGCGCGGTGGCGTCGGGCCGGGACGACCGGACGTGCAGGAAGTGGATCCGCTCGCCGTCGATCTCGGTGACGAACTGCGGGTGAGCGTTCAGGCGGGCCTCGACGGCGCGCCAGTCGAACCCGCCCCGCCACCTGTCGACGAGGGCCCGCACCCGGTCGTTGCTCACCCCGTACGAGTCACCCGCGCCGGGCAGTTCGACGGGCCAGAGGGTGCGGTCCAGCCGGGCGGCCAGGTCGTCGAGGGCGGTTTGCGGGATCTCGGCGCGGAACGGGTGGACAGCTGTGTCACTCATGCCGGAACTCCTTTTGGAACGGAATGTTTCGTTCTGCAATCACCATAGCAGAGCGGAACGATCCGTTCCACTGTTAGTCTGAACCCATGTCAACGACGTCCGGCAAGACCCTCGGCGGTCGCCGCGCCCAGGCCGCCCGCAACGACGAGGTCATCCTCGAAGCCGCCCGCGCCGTCTTCCTCGACGACCCGAAGGCCCCGATCGCCGCCGTCGCCGAGCGCGCCGGCGTCGGCATCAGCGCCCTCTACCGGCGGTACGCGGGCAAGGAGGACCTGCTGCGCCAGCTCTGCCACGACGGGCTGCGCCGGTACGTCGCGGAGGCGGAGACCGCCCTCGCCGAGCCGGACGACTGGGCCGCGTTCACCGGTTTCCTGGCCCGGGTGGTCGACGCCGACGTGCACTCGCTCACCGTCCACCTGGCCGGCACCTTCACCCCGACCGAGGAGATGGGTCGGGACGCGGTGCGCGCCGGTGAGTTGGCCACCGCGCTGGTCGACCGGGCCCACGCGAGCGGGCGGCTGCGCCCCGACGCGGTCGTCCACGATCTGGGGTTGTTGTTGGAGGCGTGCGCCGCGGTCCGCGTACCCGATCCGGAGCGGACCCGCCAGCTGCGCCGTCGCCAGCTCGCGGTCCTGGTGGCGGGCCTGTCGTCGGTGCCGGACGAGGGCCCGCTGCCCGGCCCGGCCCCGGCGGCCGGGGAGTTCGACTGGCGGTGGCGACGCCGGGAGTGATGGGCGTCACGCGCTAAGGTTGAGCGGAATACGCTCAACTCTGGTTGTGTCCAACCCAGTGGACAACGCCGATCCGGGGGAGCCCATGAACACCGAAAGACTCACCACCAAGAGCCGCGAAACCATCACGGGCGCTGTGGCACTGGCCAACCAGCGTGGCCACGCCACGGTGGAGCCCTGGCACCTGCTCCTGTCACTCCTGGACACCGACGGCTCGACCGCCACCGGGCTGCTGCGCGCCGTCGGGGCCGACCCGACCGAGCTGCGCCAGGCCGCCCAGCGCGCGGTCGACAACCTGCCGGCCGCCCGCGGCTCCAGCATCGCCGAGCCGACGTTGGCTCGGGAGTTCGTCAACGCCATCGGCGCCGCCGAGCAGATCGCCCGGCCGCTGGGCGACGAGTACACGTCCACCGAGCACCTGCTCGCCGGCCTGGCCCGGGTGGGCGGGGCGGTGTCCGGCGCGCTGAAGACCGTCGGTGCCACCGAGGAGGCCCTGGTCGCCGCCTTCCCGACCGTGCGCGGTGGGGACCGTCGGGTCACCACCGCCGACCCGGAGCAGACCTACCAGGCCCTGACCAAGTACGGCGTCGACCTCACCGCCAGCGCCCGCGACGGCAAGATCGACCCGGTCATCGGCCGGGACTCCGAGATCCGTCGGGTCATCCAGGTGCTGTCCCGGCGTACCAAGAACAACCCGGTGCTGATCGGCGAGCCCGGCGTCGGCAAGACCGCGATCGTCGAGGGCCTGGCCCAGCGGATCGTCACCGGCGACGTGCCCGAGTCACTCCGCGACAAGAAGCTGATCTCGCTGGACCTCGGCGCGATGGTCGCCGGCGCGCAGTACCGTGGCCAGTTCGAGGAGCGACTGAAGTCCGTCCTGGAGGAGATCAAGAACTCCAACGGGCAGGTCATCACGTTCCTCGACGAACTGCACACTGTCGTCGGCGCCGGCAAGGGCGAGGGCTCGATGGACGCCGGCAACATGCTCAAGCCGATGCTGGCCCGTGGTGAGCTGCGGATGGTGGGCGCCACCACGCTCGACGAGTACCGCGAGCACATCGAGAAGGACCCGGCGCTGGAGCGCCGTTTCCAGCCGGTGCTGGTCGGTGAGCCGACCATCGAGGACACCATCGGCATCCTGCGTGGGCTCAAGGAGCGCTACGAGGTGCACCACGGCGTACGGATCACCGACGCCGCGCTGGTGGCTGCCGCGACGCTGTCCGACCGTTACATCACCGACCGGTTCCTGCCGGCATCGTCGACGTCCGGCCGGTCCCCAGCGTTCCGGTGCGGTGCGTGACCGTCGATAACGACGAACACCTGTACTTGGCCAGCCGGGCGATGATCC
>NZ_JBEYSL010000315.1:0-8063 GCF_040642735.1 Micromonospora sp. NPDC047753
CAATGGCCGGTACCGCAGTGCCGCCAGGTCGGCCAGGCTCCCCCGGTACATCTCCTCCAGTCCGGCGCCGCGCGTTGCTGGACGACCCGGCGGCGCGGGCGGAGTTGGGCCGGCGCGGCGCCGAACGGGCGGCGACGTGGCCGACCGAGGCGGACACCGTCGCCACGCTTGCCGCCCTCTACGCCGAGTTGGCCGGGAACCCCGGCGGTCCGGCGGCCGCCCCGGGCTCCGACGCCCCGAGAACGGGACACCGGTGATGTTGCGCCGAATCGCCCCCGCCCTGTTGACAGTGCTCGTGGTGGCGCTGGGCGTCACCGCGCTCGCCGCCCGCCCACCCCAGGGCGCCCCGCAACGCACCGCCGACTTCGTGGTGCTCGCCGGGATCGCTGGGCTGCGCTGGGACGACGTGGATCCGCAGAGCACGCCGACGCTGTGGCGGATGGCCCAGGACGGCTCGATCGGCTCCCTGTCGGTGCGGTCCGCGCACCGGCCCACCTGCCCGGTGGACGGCTGGCTGACAGTGGGCGCGGGCAGCTTCGCCGCGTGGAACGGCAGCCGGTCGGTCGACGGTTGTCCGTCGGCGGCGGTGACTGTGGAACAGCCCGACGGCATCGGCGCGAACCTGCCCGACCAGGAGAGCGTGGTCCAGTACAACCAGCAGCGGCTGCCCTGGGGCGCCCTGCCCGGCTCGTTGTCCGAGTCGGTGCGGTGCTCCGTCGCCGTGGGGCCGGGCGCGGCAGTGGCCGCCGCCCGACCGTTCGGCCGCGTCGACCGGTACGCCTCGGGGCTGCCGGCCGACCCGCGGCCGCTGCTCGGCTCGTGTGTGCTGAGCATCGTCGACCTCGGCACGGTCAAGGGGGCCGACCCGGCCACCCGCGCCGAGGAGGCCCGCGCGGCGGACGCCGAGCTGGCCCGGGTGCTGGCGGCGCGACCCCCACGGTCGTTGGTGCTGGTCGCGGGGATCTCCGACACCACCCAGCCGGCGCGGCTGCACGTGGCGGTCGCCGACGGGCCGGGCTGGGAGCGGGGGTGGCTCACCTCGGCCAGCACCGGCCGGGACGGGTACCTGCAACTTGTCGACCTCGCGCCGACCGCCCTCGCCGCGTTGGGCCGGCCCATGCCGGAGCGGCTCTTCCTCGGCCGTCCGGCGATCAGCACCGGCGGTCGTCCCGCCGATCTGACCGAGGCCATCAACGCGCCGGCGAACGCCGACCGGGAGGCGGCCGCGCAGCGTTCCGTCTCCGGGGTGTTCTTCACGCTGCTCGCCGGGGTGCAGGTGCTGCTGGCCGTCGCGATCCTGCCGCTGCTGCGTCGGGCCCGTCCGCACGCCGGCCCGGCCGGTCCGACGCCCGTCTCCGGGCGGGTCGTGGCGGTGATGGAGCTGCTGCTGGTCGCCGCGGCGTTGACGGTGCCGGCGGCGCTGCTGACCGATGCGGTGCCCTGGTGGCGCGGTGAGCACCCGGGGTGGATCTTCGCCGGGGTGACGGCGCTGCTGGTGGCCGCCGGCACCGCGGCGGTGCGGTTCGCCCCCGGGTACGCGAACACCCTCGGGCCGTTGGGAGCGGTGGCCGGCCTCACCACGCTCGTGGTCGGGCTGGACGTGCTGACCGGGGCCCGCCTGCAGCTCAACGGCGTGGTCGGCTACTCCGCGTTGCAGGGCGGCCGGTACGCCGGGCTGAGCACTGTGGGGTTGGGAGTGTTCCTCGCCGGTGCGCTGGTCACCGGCGGCTGGTTCGCGCAGCGGGTGCACCGGGGCTGGCGGCCGGCGGTGATGGTGGCGGTGGGTGGTCTCGCCGTGGTGGTGGTCGGCAGCCCGTACCTGGGCGCCGACCCGGTCGGCGCGATCGCGCTCACCGCTGGGGTGAGCGTCGCCGCCGTGATCAGTGCCGGTGGCTGGTTGACGGTCAGCCGGCTGGCCTGGGCCACCATGGCGGCCCTGGCGGTCGGTATCGGGTTCGCGGTGGTGGACCTGCGACGTCCGGCCGCGGAGCGGGGCAGCCTGGGCCGGTTCCTGTCCGCGCTCGGTGACGGCACCGGCGGGTTCGCCGTGCACCGCTCCAGCACGGAGAACTTCGAGACGTTGGTCAACAGCCCGCTGACGGTGCTGGCGCTGGCCGCCGGGTTGCTGGTGTGGTTCGCCCTGTTGCAGCCGTGGGGTGGGCTGATGCGGCTGTTCGGCATCTACCCGGCGGTCCGGGCCGCGCTGGCCGGCACCGTGGTCGCCGCGGTGCTCGGTGGTGTGCTCGACGGCGCGGCCCTGGACGTGATGGGTGCTGCAGCCGCCCTGGTGGTGCCGATGGCGGCCCTGGCGTCGCTACGGGTGCTCGGGCACGCTGCGGACCGGACCCGCCCGGTAGCGGCCCGCTCCCGCGCCAACGGCGCCGACGACGACTCGGGGTCCGGCGGGGTCGGCCCGGCCGGCGGAGGTGACGGTCCGACCGGCGGCGGTGGGCCACTGGGTGCCGTGCATCCCCGTCCGATCGCCGGCCCGCCCCCGGGCGTGCCGGCGACGGTCGCCAAACCGGTGTCGGACCCTGCGGGCGAGCGCCGGGGGGACGCCGACGAACCGGCCGAGCCGACCGCGAGCGGGTCGACGCCGGACGCCGCGCCGACGGCGCCCGTGCCGCCCCGGCAGGTCTCCCGGTCATCGACGGAGGTTGCCGCGTCCTGAGCGCCGGGCCTCGTCCGGATGGCCCGGAGGTGTCGCGGCCGGGGTGCGGCCTGCGGGTACCCGCCCGGGAGGTGTTACCGTCGAATCCCGTGGATCGCGTGATCACTTTGCTGATCAAGCACGGCGGTCTGCATGACCGCGACAGACGACACGGGAGCAGGCCTTGGCCCCATCAGCACGGACGACCAGGCACATTTTCGTCACCGGGGGCGTCGCCTCCTCGCTGGGTAAGGGCCTCACCGCCTCCAGCCTCGGCAACCTGCTGACCGCGCGCGGGCTGCGCGTGGTGATGCAGAAGCTCGACCCCTACCTGAACGTCGACCCGGGGACGATGAACCCGTTCCAGCACGGTGAGGTGTTCGTCACCGAGGACGGCGCCGAGACCGACCTCGACGTCGGGCACTACGAGCGGTTCCTCGACCGGGCGTTGTCCGGTAAGGCGAACGTCACCACCGGTCAGATCTACTCCGACGTGATCGCCAAGGAGCGGCGCGGCGAGTACCTGGGCGACACCGTCCAGGTCATCCCGCACATCACCAACGAGATCAAGTCGCGGATCCTGGCGATGGCCGACCCGGACGAGGACGGCCAGCTGCCCGACGTGGTGATCACCGAGGTCGGTGGCACGGTCGGCGACATCGAGTCGCTGCCGTTTTTGGAGGCGATCCGTCAGGTCCGCCACGACCTGGGCCGCGACAACTGCTTCTACCTGCACGTCTCGCTGGTGCCGTACCTGGCGCCCTCGGGTGAGCTGAAGACCAAGCCGACCCAGCACTCGGTGGCGCAGCTGCGCAACATCGGTATCCAGCCGGACGCGATCGTGCTCCGCTGCGACCGGGAGATCCCGGTGAAGCTCAAGGAGAAGCTGTCGCTCTACTGCGACGTGGATGCCGAGGCGGTCGTCGCCGCCCCGGACGCCCCGAGCATCTACGACATTCCGAAGGTGCTGCACCGGGAGGGGCTCGACGCGTACGTGGTGCGCCGGCTCGGCCTCTCCTTCCGGGACGTGGACTGGGCCAGCTGGGACGACCTGCTGGAGCGGGTGCACCGCCCCCGGCACACCGTCACCGTCGCCGTGGTCGGCAAGTACGTCGACCTGCCCGACGCGTACCTGTCGGTGAGTGAGGCGATCCGGGCGGCGGGCTTCGGCCACCGGGCCCGGGTGCAGCTCAAGTGGGTGCCCAGCGACGAGTGCGTCACCCCGGCCGCCGCCGCCGCGGCGTTGGCCGGCGTGGACGGCATCCTCATCCCCGGCGGCTTCGGCGTCCGCGGCATCGAGGGCAAGATCGGCACCGCCCGGTACGCCCGGGAGGCCGGCATCCCGCTGCTCGGCCTCTGCCTCGGCCTGCAGTGCATGACCATCGAGGTGGCCCGGCACCTGGCCGACCTGGACGGCGCGAACTCGTTGGAGTTCGACGAGCAGGCGGCCCACCCGGTCATCGCCACCATGGCCGACCAGGAGGACATCGTCGCCGGTCGGGGTGACCTGGGCGGCACGATGCGGCTGGGGGCGTACCCGGCGACGTTGACCGAGGGCTCGATCGTCGCCGAGGCGTACGGCAGCACCGAGATCAGCGAGCGGCACCGGCACCGCTACGAGGTGAACAACGCCTACCGGGACGCGCTGACCAAGGCGGGTCTGCACATCTCCGGCACCTCGCCGGACGGTCGGCTGGTCGAGTTCATCGAACTGGACCGGAGCCTGCACCCGTTCTTCGTGGCCACCCAGGCGCACCCCGAGTTGAAGAGCCGTCCGACCCGCCCGCACCCGCTGTTCGCCTCGTTCGTCAAGGCCGCGGTGACGTACTCGCAGGCCGACCAGTTGCCGGTCGACCTGGACGCGGCGGCGGAGGCCCCGACGACGCGCAAGGCCGCCCGCAACGGTGCCGCGACGAAGGCGTCGTCGGCGTCGTGAGCAACCTGGAGCACCGCTACGAGGTGCGTTCGCGGCAGGAGCGGTACCGGGGGCGGATCTTCGACGTGGTCACCGAGGAGGTGACCATGCCGGGCGGTGGGACCGGGCTGCGTGACCTCGTCCGGCACGTCGGGGCGGTGGCCGTGGTGGCGCTCGACGACGCCGACCAGGTGGTGCTGATCCGGCAGTACCGGCACCCGGTCGGGCGGCACCTGTGGGAGCTGCCGGCCGGTCTGATGGACGTCTCCGGCGAGGAGTTGCCGGTGGCCGCGCTGCGGGAGTTGGCCGAGGAGGCCGACCTCACCGCCGGGCGGGTCGACGTGCTGGTGGACCTGCACAGCTCGCCGGGGTTCACCAACGAGATCGTCCGGGTGTTCCTGGCCCGTGACCTCGCCGACGTGCCGGCCGACGAGCGGCACGAGCGCCACGACGAGGAGGCCGACCTCCAGGTCGTCCGGATCGACCTGGACGAGGCGGTCGCCATGGTCGCGGCCGGTGAGATCACCAACGCGTCCGCGGTGGCCGGGCTGCTGGCCGTGGCCCGGGCCCGGGACACCGGCTTCGCGTCTCTGCGTCGGGCGGACGCGCCGCTGCCGCGCTGAGCGTCGCCGCCGGTCCAGCCGGTCGGGGGAGTACGCGCCAAAGGGGCCCCGCGGTCAGCCGCGGGGCCCCTTTCGCTTGCTGGTCTAGGAGTCGCGCAGCGGACGGCCCTGCGCGTCCGTGCCGCCGTTGACCAGGATGAGGATGCCGTCGATGAGGCCCCAGAAAGCGCCGAGGCCGCAGGTCACCAGGCTCACGACGAGCTGGAGAACGGCGATCTTGGTGTGTCCGGTGTAGAACCGACCGGCACCGAAGGTGCCGAGCAGGATGCCGAGGACGCCCGCGACGATCTTGCTCTTGTCGGAGACGCCCTGGGGGTACCCCGGCTCGGGGTAACCGGGCTGGTAAGGAGGAGTGGTCATGGGCGGACACATTAGTGATCCACTCGCCGGCTGTCCGCACCGCCGCCCGGCAGATGGGACGATAGTGGTGAAACATTGTCCTGTTGGCTGAGGTGACGCTCGACCGCCGAATCTCGGCGGTGCCCTGACACATCGTCAGGACACCCGGGCACCGGGTGTCACTGTGCTGGCTCGCGGCGGCACCGGGCGCGCCTAGACTGCCGCCGCAGGACCGGTGTACCGCGGCGGCAAAGGGGCCGTCGTGGCACCGAGCAGTCGGGGGAGAGCAGCCCCGAAGAGAGGTGTCTGCATCGTGAAGGTCGGAATCCCACGCGAGGTCAAGAACCACGAGTACCGCGTGGCGATCACGCCAGCGGGTGTCAACGAGTTCACCCGCAGCGGCCACCAGGTCTTCGTCGAGTCCGGCGCCGGGGTTGGCTCCAGCATCACCGACGAGGAGTTCGCCGCCGCCGGCGCGAAGATCCTCGCCACCGCCGACGAGGTGTGGGAGACCGCCGAGCTGGTCCTCAAGGTCAAGGAGCCGATCGCCGAGGAGTACCACCGGATGCGCGAGGGGCAGGTGCTCTTCACCTACCTGCACCTGGCCGCCTCCAAGGAGTGCACCGACGCGCTGATCGACCGCCGGGTCACCGGCATCGCGTACGAGACCGTCGAGCTGCCCGACCGGTCGCTGCCGCTGCTCGCCCCGATGTCCGAGGTCGCCGGCCGGCTCGCCCCGCAGGTGGGCGCCTTCTACATGATGCGTACCGGTGGTGGGCGCGGTGTGCTGCCCGGCGGTGTCTCCGGCGTGTACGCGGCCAAGACCGTTGTCATCGGCGCCGGTGTCTCCGGCATGAACGCCGCCGCGATCGCGCTGGGTCTGCAGTCCGAGGTGCTGCTGCTGGACAAGAACGTGGCCCGGCTGCGGCAGGCCGACGCGATCTACCGGGGCCACCTGCAGACCGTCGCCTCCAACGCGTACGAGGTCGAGCGCGCCGTGCTCGACGCCGACCTGGTCATCGGCGCGGTGCTGGTGCCCGGCGCGAAGGCCCCGACGCTGATTTCCAACGAGCTGGTCTCCCGGATGAAGCCCGGCAGCGTGCTCGTCGACATCGCCATCGACCAGGGCGGCTGCTTCGAGGACTCGCGCCCCACCACGCACGCCGACCCGGTCTACAAGGTCCACGAGTCGATCTTCTACTGCGTGGCGAACATGCCCGGCGCGGTGCCGAACACCAGCACCTACGCCCTGACAAACGTCACCCTGCCGTACGCCCTGGAACTGGCCAACCAGGGCTGGCGCGAGGCGCTGCGCAACGACCCGGCGCTGGCGCTGGGCCTCAACACCCACGCCGGTCAGGTCACCTACGGCCCGGTCGCCGAGGCGCACGGCATGGACGTGCTCCCGCTGGCCGACGTGCTGGCCTGAACGGTGGCGGGCTGACCGGCGGCACGGACTCCGCCGGCGTGGGCACACCACCCACGCCGGCGCTGCGCCGTGCCGTTCGCGGGTACCTCGACCACCTGACCGTCGAACGTGGCCTCTCCGCGAACACGCTCGCCTCGTACCGTCGGGACCTGGACCGCTATCTCGCCACCCTGACCGACGCCGGCGTCACCGACCTCGCGTCGGTCGGCGCCGGCCTCGTCGAGTCGCACCTGGCGCGGCTGCGCGCCGGCGACGACGCCCACCCGCCCCTCGCTGTCTCCTCCGCCGCCCGCGCGGCCAGCGCGGTACGCGGCCTGCACCGCTTCGCGGTGCGCGAGGGCCTCACCGGCGCCGATCCGAGCCGCGACGTCCGCCCGCCCACCCCGCCCCGGCGGCTGCCCCGGGCGCTACCGGTCGACGACGTGGTCCGGCTACTGGAGACCGCCGGCCCGATCACCGCGACCGGCGACGACGCGCCCCTCGCGCTGCGCGACCGGGCGCTGCTGGAGTTCCTGTACGGCACCGGCGCGCGCATCTCCGAAGCGGTCGGCGCCGCCGTGGACGACCTCGACACCGACGACGGCACGGTGCTGCTGCGCGGCAAGGGCGGCCGGGTGCGGCTGGTGCCCATCGGCGGGTACGCCGTCGACGCCGTCCGCGCCTACCTGGTCCGGGCCCGTCCCGGGCTGGCCGCCGCCGGCCGGGGCACCCCGGCGGTGTTCCTCAACGCCCGCGGTGGCGCGCTGTCCCGCCAGGGCGCCTGGGGCATCCTGCGCCGCGCCGCCGACCGGGCCGGGCTGCCCGTTGACGGGCCGGCCGCGGTCTCCCCGCACACCCTGCGCCACTCGTACGCCACCCACCTGCTCGACGGCGGCGCCGACGTCCGGGTGGTCCAGGAGCTGCTCGGCCACGCCTCGGTGACCACCACCCAGGTCTACACGTTGGTCACCGTGGAGCGGCTGCGCGAGGTGTACGCCACCGCCCATCCCCGCGCCCAGGGCTGAACCGGTAGCTGTCGACGCCGACACGCCGGGCCGGTGCCGAACCCCCTGCTGGTCGGTGGCGTACAGTCGGCTCACGACGCCGACGACGCCTTCGTCGCGGCAC
>NZ_JBEYSL010000316.1:0-8056 GCF_040642735.1 Micromonospora sp. NPDC047753
CCGCCAGGATGCCGTACTGCAGCGCGTCCTGCGCACCGGCGTCCACCGAGGGGATGAACTCCCGGGGGATGCGGCCGCCGCTGACGGCGTTGGCGGAACCCGGGACGGCGACGGCGCGCGGGATGACCCCGGCGCCGGCACGGGGCGTGGGCGTGGCGCCGGCAGGTCGCGCGGCCTGCTGATCGGGTCCCGACCGTCCGGCACACCGCCAACCCGGGCTTGCGCGCACCCGCCCGACGGCGCACAGTGCACCGCGTGAGTCGTACCTCGTCCCGCCGCGCCGGCCTGGCCGCCCTGTCGACGGTGCTGCTGATCGCGAACCTGGCCATCGCCAGCTGCCGGGACGCCCCGACCGAGCCGACGTCGATCCGGATCGCCACCGGCAGCCCCACCGCTGTCTACTACGCGTTCGGGCGGTCCCTGGCAGCCATCCTCAACCGGGAACTCCCCGACGTACGGGCCAGCGTGGTGATCACCGCCGCCTCGGCGGAGAACGTCCAACTCGTCGGCTCCGGCGGGGCCGAGCTGGGCTTCACCCAGGCCGATGTGCTGCCCACCAGCACGGCGGGAAGCCCCGCTGTCGACGCCGTCGCCCGGGTGTACGACGACCAACTGCACCTGGTCACCACGAGCGGCGGCCCGGTCCGCACCGTCGCCGACCTGCGCGGCCGGCGAGTCTCCGTCGGCGCGGCCGGCTCGGGCACCGAGATCACCGCGACGCGGCTGCTGGAGGTGGCCCGCCTCGGTGGTGACGAGGTGCGCCGGGAACGGCTCGGACTGGACGACTCGGTGGCGGCGCTACGCTCCGGGCGAATCGACGCGTTCTTCTTCTCCGGCGGGTTGCCGGTCCGGGGAATCGAGGAGTTGGCCGAGGCCAGCGCCATTCGGATAGTGGACCTCAGCGAGTGGACCGAGCCGCTGCGCTCACGGTACGGCCAGGTCTACGTCTCCCGCGACATCCCCCGCTCGGTGTACGGGGTGGATGCGGTGACCACCGTGGCCGACCCCAACTACCTGATCGTCCGGGCCGACCTGCCGGAGCCGTTGGTCCGTGAGGTGACCCGGCTGCTGATGGAACGCCGGGCCGAACTGGCCGCCGCCCATCCGGCGGCGGGACGGATGAGCCCCCGCTCGGCGATCGTCACCGCGCCGCTGTCGCTGCACCCCGGCGCCGCATCCTGGTACCGCGCCACCAAACCGTGACGGCCGAGCCTCACCGCGCCGGGGAGGGTCGCAGGTCGGCGGCCGGTTCCTCCTCCGCCGGCTCCACCGGAAGGGTCGGCGTCGGGAACCACAGGGCGGCGATCAGCCCCCGCGACTCCCCCGGGCGCATGGTGAGCCGCCCGTCCGAGGCGTCCACCAGCACGGCGGCGATGGTCAGCCCGAGCCCCGCGCCGTCCACATTCTGCGCGTCCGGGGCCCGCCAGAACCGCTCGGTCGCCTGGCCGAGCTGACTCTCGGTCATGCCGGGGCCCGAGTCGCGGACCTCCAGCGCCACCCCGCCGTCGCGGCGGGCCACCGTCACCGTCACCGCCCCGCCCGCCCCGCTGAACTTCACCGCGTTGTCGATGAGGGCGTCCAGCGCCTGGTCGACGGCGGTCGGCACGGTCTGCGCGTACGCCGGGGCGTCGGTAGTGGCCAGCCGCAACGCGACCGACCGGTGCCGGGCCAGCGGCGCCCATGCGGCCACCCGGGAGGCGGCCACCGCGGCGGCGTCCACCGTGACGCGCTCGTTCTCCTCCCGTTCGGCCCGAGCGAGGGTCAGCAACGCGTCGAGCACCAGCGCGAGCCGGTCGGTCTCCTCCAGGGCCAGCCGGTGCTCGGACCGACCGTCGGGGTCGGTGAGACTGGGCCCCAACTCCTCCACCCGCAGCCGCAGCGCGGTGAGCGGGTTGCGCAGCTGGTGGCTGGCGTGGGCGACGAAGGCACGCTGCCGGTCCATCACGTCGGAGACCACGTCGGCCATGTGGTTGAAGCTGGCCGCGAGGCGGCGCAGCTCCGGCGGGCCCAGCCGGTGCTGCACCCGGGCGCCCCGGTCGCCCTCGGCGATCTCGTGGGTGACCGCGTCCAGTTCGGTGACCGGGCGCAGCACCCAACCGGCCAGCCCGAACGCGGTGAGCACGCAGGCCAGCACGGCGAGCAGACCGGCCAGGGCGAGCAGCAGCCACCACGAGACGACGGCTCGGCGGATCGGGCCGGCCGGGGTCACGATCACCACCGCCCCGAGCACCTCACCGCCGTCGTTGATCGGTACGGCCACCACCACGGGGTCGGTCGTCCAGGGCCAGACCGACTCGGGGGCGCTGGTCTGCTGCCCGGAGAGGGCGACGTCCAGCACCGTCGCGGTCCCCGGGCTGGCCTGCCAACCCGGCGACGAGACCGGGATGTTCCGGTCCCGGTCGACGATCGCGGCGCTGATCGCGTACAGGTCGTCGTAGCTGGTCAGCTCCGACTCGATCGGGCCGGGCCCGCCGTCACGCAACGCCGGTCCGGCCAGCGAGGCGAACCGGGTCGCGTCGGCGAGCCGGTCGGCGCGGACCCGTTCGGTCTCGCGGCTGGCCATGGTGGCGGCCAGTGGTGTCTCCAACGCGATGAGGACGAGGACCATCAGCAGCAGATAGCTGATCACCAGGCGACGGCGCACGTCAGCTCCTCACGAGTCGCGCAGCCGGTAGCCGACGCCGCGTACGGTCTCCACCAGGCGGGCGTCGCCGAGCTTGCCGCGCAGCGACCCGACATGCACCTCGACGGTGTGCCGGTCGGCCCAGGTGGTGCCCCAGGCGTCGAGCAGGATCCGATCGCGGGGCACCGCCACCCCGGGCTGGCGGGCCAGCGAGAGCAGCACGTCGAACTCCTTGCGGGTCAACGTGACGGCACGGCCCTCGACGGTCACCGTCCGCGCGGCCACGTCGATGCGGACCGGTCCGGCCTCGATGAGGTGCCGCTCGGGCGCGGCGTTCGCGGCGCGGCGCAACACCGCCTCGATCCGGGCCTGCAACTCCACCATCGAGAACGGCTTGACCACGTAGTCGTCAGCGCCCAGGCGCAGACCCAGCACCCGGTCACGTTCCTCACCCCGGGCGGTCACCGCGATGATGCCGAGCTGGCTGCTGCGCCGACGCAGCTCCCGGCACAGGTCCGTGCCGTCCCCGTCAGGCAGGGTCAGGTCAAGCAGCACCAGGTCACAGGGCGCGGCGGAGAGCGCGGCGGCGACGGTCGCCGCGTGCTCGACCTCGTATCCCCGGCGGGTGAGGGCGGACGACAGCGCGGCGGCCACCCGGCGGTCGTCCTCCACCAGCAGGATCCGCACCCGTGCCCCCGTCCCTCGCAGCGCTGTTCTGCGAATGGTGGCAGAAGTGCGCGCGAACCGGGAGGCCGCCCACCCGCCCTAAAGGCCGAAGGTGTCGTCGGCGGTGGCGTCCCGGACGCCGTCGGTGAAGCCGCGGAAACCCGGATCCTCGTGGCTGGCCGGCACGCTGGTGACGCTGACCCCGCCGGCCTGGGTGACCGCGTCGACCAGGGGCGGGTAGTCGATCTCGGCGTCCTGGAAGGCGTCGTCGTCCGCCTCCGCCAGGTTGATCACGTACTGCACGTCCTCGGACGGGGTGTCCGGGTCCTCGGCCCACTCACCGCCGGCCCGGTAGCACTCGTCGTACAGCGCGCGCTGGCTGTCGGTCCAGTCGTCGTCGTAGCTCTGCATCGCCCATCCCTCCGCGGCCCTTGACCTGAGCATGCCCGGCGGGAGGCGACGGGCGCGGCGGTACCGGCGAAAACCGGGCGGGCGCGCCGACCACCGCCCCGTACGCTGCTGTGGTGATCTACAAACTGCTGTCGAGCGCCGAATGGGACGACGCCCGCGCCGCCGGCGCCTTCACCGGCTCCGCGGTGGACCGGCAGGACGGTTTCATCCATCTCTCCGGCGCCGACCAGGTGGTCGAGACGGCGCGACGGTACTTCACCGGGGCGACCGGCTTGACAATGCTCAGCGTCGAGGAGGAGCGCCTGGGCGACGCGCTGCGGTGGGAGCCGTCGCGCGGCGGGCAGCTCTTCCCGCACGTGTACGGCCCGCTGCCGGTCGCGGCGGTGGTGGCGGCGCGGGCGTTGCCGGCGGACGTTCCGGTCGCCGACGCGGTGGCCGCCCTGCTGGGCTGAACCGGTGGCCCACACGGACGCGGCTGACCCGGTGGCCGCCCCACCGGCTGACGCGGACGCGCCCGACCCGACAGTGTCGGGCCGGGCGCGATGCCGTAGCGGCGGGGCTCAGCGGCAGAGCCGCTCGATCTCCTGCTGGAACCGGTCCATCGGGTTCGCCTCGGCCGGGCCGAGCAGGTAGGTCTTCAGCTCCCGGCGGGCCTCGGTCATCGGGTCGTCACCGGCCCGGGTGACCGACACGATCTTCTCCAGCTCGCCGCAGTCCTTGGAGAGCAGGTACGCGGCCCGCGCCGTCGGGTACTCGCGGCGGAAATCGTCCTCGGACAGACCGGCCGGGTTGGCCACCACGTACGGCCGCTGGCTCTGCACGAAGTCGGACACCACACTGGACACGTCGCTGATCAGCAGGTCGGTCTGGTTGAAGCAGTCGAACAACGCCGGCGTGCGGCCGGTGACCACCAGGTGCTCGGTGCCGTCCAGGGAGGACGCGTCCGGGTTGCCGCCGGCCGTGCGGATCGCCGTGACGATCCGCTCGTGCACGGCCTTCGCCGCCTTGGACCGCGACCCGGTGAGCGGGTGCGGCTTGTAGATCAGGCGCACCCGGGGGTTCGTGGCGAGCAGCCCCTTGACGATCCGCTCACCCATCAGCACCAGTGAGGTGTGGTACGGGTCGTCGTCGAGCCACCCCTCCCAGGTGGGCGCGTACAGCACTGTGAACGGCCGGTCCACCGACTCGGCGCCGAAGGTGTGCACCCCGGCGAGCTGCGGCCGGCCGATCTCGACGATGTCCGAGTCGAGCACCCCCACGCCGGCCCGCGCGTAGCGCTCCCGGCCGGCCAGGCCGGCGACCCAGACCTCGTCGTACACCTTGCTGTAGGGGTTGACGCTGGCCTGCTTGTCGCTGTCACCGTGCCCGACGAAGACGTGCTTCGTACCCGGCTCGCGGAGCATGTGGATGTTCGCGCCGACGTTCGCGGCGTAGAGCGCCGCGCGGATGCCGCCGAGGTCGAGGTTCATGAAGTCGACGCCGGCCGGTACGCAGATCACCGGCAGCCGGGTGTCGGCCAGCTCGAGGAACGCTTCCCGGCTGCGCATCAGCACCACAGCGCGCTGCTGGAGCGCCTCGGTCGGGGCGAGCCACATGTTCGCCTGGTAGACATCCTTGGCGGGGCCGGCGAAGTAGAGCGCCACCTCCGGCTTGTAGTTGTCCATCCAGCGCTGGACCGCCGGCAGCAACGGACCCTGCCCGCTGCCCCGACCCCGCAGCCAGGTCAGCGCGATGATGGCGCCCACCAGACCCGTCGCCACGACCGCCACCGCGCCGGCCACGAAGAACGGCGTGGGATCGTGCTGCACCGCGGCGGCCACGCCGGCCGGCACCAGCAGCAGGTTGAGCAGGGGCATCCGGTCACCGGCGACCGCCGCCGCCCAGGCGGGCGGCTGGGGGGCGCTGGACAGTGGACCCAGCTCGATGTTGCGCACCATGGCGGAGAGCGGGTTACGCCGCTCGATCATGGTGGAGAGCGCACCCGCGAAGACCGACACGACCCACACCGCGGCCGGCAGCACCAGCAGGATGGTCAGCTCGCCGCCGCTGAGCCGCACCTCGGCGACGACCAGCAACACGGCGGCGAGGTCGCGGGTCAGCTGCCGGTACGACCAGTGCAGGCCCACCTTCTCCAACAGCAGTTGCGAGGGCGGTGACCAGCGGGCGACGGCGAACTCGCCGATGATGGCGGCCAACCCGGCGACGGCGAACAGGCCGATCCAACCGAATACGCCACCGACGAGCATGACCAGGTAGGCCAGTACCAGTAGCGCACTCTGGGCGGCCACCCCGAGGCGTGCTGTCAACGTGCCGAACAAACGAGTTCGCTCCCTACGAGATTTCGTTGCGGGCGGTGCCCGTGATGGACCGACGTCACTCCCCCGTCGCGCAGCGGCTCAGTCGCGGCCGGCTGCGTGTGACTGCGACCTTAACGCGAGGGGACAGCTCGGTGTCGCTCGGGTATCCGGCACCATTTCGGGCAAAGTTGCGCACCGGGGCGCGCCCGACCCCCTGACGGGGTCGGGCGCTCGGCGCGGGTGAAGCGCTCAGCCGATCCGCCGGAAGCAGGTCATCGCACCGGGCGCCTTGCGCTTGGCGAACTCCTGGTAGCCCAGCTGCGGCACGGTTTCGCGGGCATACCGGTTGCCGTTGTAGACGCAGATGGTGCCCACGTCGAGGCGGTCCAGTGCCGGCGTCAACTCGGCCGGCGTCGGGCTGGCGGCACCGTCCGCGAAGCCGGCGAGCAGCAGTCGGTCCTTCGCGAACTGGGAGTTGAGGTCGTACTCGACGAGGTAGAAGTCACGGGGCAGGACAACCCGGACCTCGCTGGTGACGATCGGCGTGGTGCGCATGATCGTCTTCGGGGCGAGCAGCAGGCCCTGCGGACGGTCCAGGCCCTTGATCCAGAATGCGATCGCCTGACGCTGCTGCGGAAGCTTCCAGGTGGGGCGGTCGTGCACGTCGACCCAACTCTTCGGCGACCACATCGGGGTGGCGAACAACGCGAACGAGGCGACCAGGAGCACCGCGATCCCCCCGGACGCCGCCCGGCGCAGCGCCGGAGTCGGTGCCGGCACGCGCACGGTGCAGAGCAGACCGATCAGCGTCGGCAGGGCGAGCAGCCACGGCACGCGCCAGAGCACCACCGAGATGCCGCTCAACGCGCTCAGCAACTCCAGCACGCCGGGCACGAACAACACGCTCAGCGCGAGGGCGGCGCCGGCGGCGAGCAGGGCCGGCGTACGCCGACGGGCGAGCAACGCGCCGCACCACAGCGCCAGACCGCTGATGACCCCGACCACGCCGAACAGCAGGGTTCGCCGGTAGGTGTACGCCGCGTCGAAGAAGGCGTCGTCCGCGCCGGTCGCGCTCATCCCGCCGAGCACCAGGCGGGAGACCACCAGCGAGCCGATCGGGTACGCGAGGGCGGCGACCGCCGCGACCACGGCCGCCTTCCACCGGCCGACCAGCAGCATGGCGAACCCGGCGGCGCCGACCAGCATCGGCAGGATGATCGCCGCGGTGTTGGTGAGCCCGATCGCGGTGATCGAGAGCGCCACGATGAGCAGCAGGCTGCGCCGCGACCGGTTGTCGAACCACTCGGTCAGGTAGAGCCACATCAGCGGGATGACCGCCGAGACGAACATGCCCTTGCCCTCGTGCAGCCGGGGAAGGTGGAACGTGCCCAGTGCGGCGTCCCCGCCCGCGACGAGGTAGAGGTAGGCGATCGCCACGGTGAAGGCGAGCACCGGACGGCGCGGGGCCCACCGGTGCGTCAGCCGCCACAGCGCCAGCACTGCGAGCACCGCCATGATCGGCAGCAGCACGAACCAGAGAGCCGAGCTGGCGTGGATGCCGATGACGTTGGCGAACGCGCCGTCGAACACCTCGATCGACGGGATGGGCGGCTGCGAGCCCATCGACGGCAGCACGTTCTCGGAGAACAGGAAGTCGTTGAGCGGGATCAGGTCACGCTCGGCGATCCACACCGACTTGCCGACGTAGTAGACGTCGTCCGGGGTGTTGCGAGCCATGAACAACGACGAGATGCCGACCAGGACCGAGACGACCAGCGCGTACGCCGACTGCGCCGGAGTGGGTGCCGGGGCGGCCGGGGTGGGCGTCGGGCCGCTCAGCCAGGCCTGGCGCACCAGCAGCAGCCCGCCGACGGCCGCGAGCAGGCCGGACACGGCCGGGATCCACCAGGAGACGTTGACACTGGTGTCGGCCAGACCGGCGGAGACGGCGGCCACGGCGGCGGGACCGACTACTACCGGCCGTACAACGACGCGTTGCGGCAACGACTCGGGCTGGACCTCGACTGGGCGGACCGGGCGGCGTGACGACAGGGGTGGG
>NZ_JBEYSL010000317.1:0-8054 GCF_040642735.1 Micromonospora sp. NPDC047753
GAACCCGAGTGGTTCAGCCGCCCCGCCGACACACCCACCCCGGAGGAGGCGCTGGACCGGGCCGCGATGCGCGACTGGTCCGGCCCCGGCCGCGCCGCGTCCGGGCCGGCCCGCGCCGCGTCCGTCGCGACGTCCGGCGTGTCGTCGGCCGAATCCGGCCGGGCCTGCGCCGGGCCCGCCAGCGATGATTCCGGTACGCCCACCGCCGGGTCGGACCGGGCGGGCCCGCCCGGCTCCCGGCTCGCCTGCACCGGCTGGCCGGCGCGCGGCAGCCCGTCGGTTGGGCTCACCGCGCACGCGAGCACGGGAATTTCCCGGGTCGGCAGATCCGAGCGAACCTCGGCGACCCGGTACGTGTCACGGCCCGCCGCCTTGGCCGCGTAGAGCGCGTCGTCGGCGGCCTCCAGCACCTCCCGCCCGGTGCTGCCGTGGTCCGGGAAGACGGCGATGCCCACCGACACTGTCACCAGGACCGGCCCGGCGTACGCCTCGACGGCGATGGGCGTGTCGCGCACCGCCGCGCCGAGCCGCTCGGCCACGATCGCCGCTCCCCGCGCGTCGGTCTCCGGCAGCAGCAGCACGAACTCCTCACCGCCCTGGCGGAAGGCCAGGTCGACCTCCCGGATCTCCCCGCGCACCCGGCGGGCGAACTCGGCCAGGACGGTGTCCCCCGCGGCGTGCCCGTAGGTGTCGTTGACGTCCTTGAACCGGTCCAGGTCCAACGCGAGGACGCTGAGCATCCGCCCGAAGCGGCTGGCCCGTTCCACCTCCCGCCGGATCGACTCGCGCAGGTAGCGGTAGTTCCACAGCCCGGTGAGCGGGTCGGTGAGGGAGAGCCGCTGCGCCTCCTCGTGCACCCGGACGTTGTCCACCGCCACGGCCGCGTGGCCGGCGAAGGTGCGCAGGGTGGCCAGGTCGTCGTCGTCGAACTCGTCGGCGCCCAGCCGGTCGTAGAGGGCCAGCACGCCGAGGGCGGCCGCCGTGCCCGCCTCGTCGACCGGCCCCGAGGATCCGCCGAGGGTGGCCGTGGCACCGCCGGGCGGGGCGGCGAACGGAACCGCGACGTAGGTGCGACAGCGTGGCTCACCCGTTGGCGTCTCGGTCTGCTCCGCCCTGCCCCGTTGCGGTTCCCCGGTGGCGGCGACCTCACCGACCACTCCGACGCCGACCGGCACCCGGAGGGTCTGCGTCCCGTCCGCCTCCTCCGCCGGCCAGCGCCCGTCCAACCCCTCCGTGCACTGCGCGACGAGCACCCCGCCGGTCTCCACCAGCAGCACGGCACCGGCACGCGCGCCGGTGGCCCCGATGGCACTGCGCAGGATCACCCGCAGGATGCGTTGCAGGTCGTGTGTGCTGGCCAGTGTGTCGCCGAGCACCGCGAGGTGCCCGCGCAGCTGGTCCCGGTTGCTGGTCAACGCCGCGACGTAGGAGCCGGTCTCCCGGGTCATCCGGTTGAACGCGGCGGCCAACCGACCCAACTCGTCACGACTGCGCACCGGCACCCGGGCGGTCAGGTCGCCCTGGGCCACCCGGTCGACGGCACCGGCCAGCTCCGCCAGTGGCCGGGTGGTCACCCGGGCCAGCCGCCAGGCGGCCAGCACCGCGAGCAGCCCGGCCAGCACGACCACCCCGAGCAGCGTGGCGTGCAACCCCGGTGGCCGTTCACTGGGCACGGAGAGCACCAGTGGCAGCGGCTGCGCGTCGGAGGGCCCGAGCCTGCGCACGTACCGGCCCCCGTTGGTCTCGGTGACCTGCTCGCCCCGTACGCCGACGGCGGCGGCCAGCACCGCGTCGCGGACGTCACGGGACTCGGTCGTGTGGGTGACCCGCGCGGCGCTCGCCCCACTGTCGAGGAGGGTGACCGCCACCCCGGTCACCGCCGCCAGTCGGGCCACGAAGGCCGGGTCGACCAGTTGCGCGGCGGTCACGGTGCCCAGCCGGGTGCCGGCGCGATCGTGCAGGTCTACCTGGGCGGCCAGCGCACGGACCGGGCCGGCCGAGCCCGGGTTCGAGCCTCCGTTCGTGCCCTCGGCCGAGCCGGCGCAGTCCTGCCACGGGGTCGACGGAGCACCGGGCGACAGGTAGGTGACCTGGCCGGCCACGTCGCTGACCAGCACCGCGGCGGCCAGACCCCGGCCGACCAGTTGCGCGGCGGCAACGGCCGGGTCGGCGGTGAGCGCCACCGCGTCGGCGGTGGCGCGTAGCTGCTGGCAGAGCGCGTCGACCGAGGTGCGGACCGTGGAGGCAGCCACCGCCAGGCGCTCGGTGGAGCGGCTGCGGTCCACCGCCGCGACGGTGGAGGCGACGAAGAGCGCTCCGAGCAGGACGGGCCCGAGCACCACCACGAGGAAGGCTGCCGTCAACCGCCCGCGTAGCGTCACTCGTCCCCCCGGAAGTTCCGCCTCCGTTGCTTGCGATGCTGACACAGTGCAACCGTGGGAGAGGCGTTGCGTCAGGAGTGTTGCGTGCCGGAATTTTCTGATGAAGCGGAAGTGACCCGAGTGGCGAAGCGGAACGCCCGCGTCGAGCTGCTCGCCCGCCGCCGGTCGCTGCCCGCCACGACCCGGGCAGCCGCCGCCGGGCGCGTGCGGGCCGAGCTGGTCGCCCTGGTACGCCGACTGCGCCCACACCGGATGACGGCGTACGTGCCGGTCGGCTCCGAACCGGGCGGCGCCGACCTGCCCGAGGTGCTGCGGGCGGCGCTGCCGGCGGACGCCGAGTTGCTGCTGCCGGTGCTCCTCGGTGACCTGGATCTGGACTGGGCGGCGTATACCGGGCCCGATGCCCTGATCGCTGCGGGACGGGGTATCCGAGAACCGTTCGGTGCCCGTCTCGGGGTGGCCGCCGTGGCGCACGCGGAACTCGTGGTCGTTCCGGCTCTCGCGGTCGACCACCACGGTCGGCGGCTCGGGCGCGGTGGCGGGTCGTACGACCGCGCCCTCGCCCGGGTACCCGCGGCGGCCCTGACGGTGGTGCCGCTGCACGACGGTGAGCTGGTCGAGGCGCTGCCGGCGGAGCCCCACGACCGTCGGGTGCGCGCGGTCGTCACTCCCGCCGACGGGGTGCGTACGCTTGACGGCGGCCCGGGTGCGGCGCACGGTGTCGCGCCCCACACGTCTGCTGGACGAACCCGGGGCGAATGACGCACCATTGGCACTCGAATACGTCGAGTGCCAACTGGCTGAGCCCAGATCCGGAGGAGAACGTGCCCACGTACCAGTACGCCTGCACCACGTGCGGTGAGCAGCTCGAGGCGGTGCAGTCCTTCTCTGACGAGCCGCTGACCGAGTGCCCGGCGTGTCAGGGGCGGCTGCGCAAGGTCTTCAACTCGGTCGGCATCGTCTTCAAGGGTTCGGGCTTCTACCGCACCGACTCCCGGGCGTCCGGTTCCGAGACGACCGCCGGCGGCACGACCACCAAGCCGGCGAAGTCCGAGTCGTCCTCCGCTGACAGCTCGTCGTCCTCTTCGGGGTCCTCGTCCTCGTCCGGGTCGTCCTCGTCCTCGGGGTCGTCGTCCTCCTCGGGGTCGTCCTCCGGGTCGTCGTCGGGCTCATCGGGCGGCGGCAAGGCGGCGACGGCCAGCTCCACGTCCTGATCGCCGAAGGCCCGACCCCACCACGGGTCGGGCCTCGATCCACTCGGGTTCCAGCAAGCCGGCCTGTCCCCGTCGCTCTGACCGCCCGCTTTCCCTGAGCCTGAGTCGATCAAAGCGGTTCTCCTAGCAGATCGCGCCGACGGATGCGCGTTTTCCACAGGCCGGGCGGTTGTCCACAGGCGGCGGCCGTGGGTCGGCCAAGGCGGCGGGAACTGCCTAGCCTCTCGTACATGGGTGCCACTGCGGCGCTCGGGGACGGGAGGCGGCAGAGGCGATGGTCGATCCGGATTCCGCGCGGGCGTTGCGCCCGCTGCGCCAGCTCACTCTGCCCGGCGGGCGCACCCTGCTCCGGGCCGGTCTGGTCGCCGCGCTGCTCGGCCTGGCCGCCGCGGTCCTGCACACCCCGACCGGATGCCCTCCGACCGCCGTGCCCTCCGACGCGCCATCGGTGGCGGACGACCCGACCCGGTAGGCCGACCAAGGTCGGTCGGGCGAGCGCAGCAGGACAGGCATCCGCCCCCGGTCGAGCAGCGGCCACCGCCCACTGCGGGTCGGCTGGCGGATCGAGGTCGTCAAGGTCTGGCCGAGCCTGCGGGGGTCATTCCCAGTGCGGGGGGCGTTCGGCGAGCAGCCAGTCGTCGTTGCCGCCCGACCGCTCACCCCAACCACGGTCGGTGTCGTCGGTGGTCTGCTCGGGCAGCACCACGAAGTCTTCGCTCAGGTCGACGGCGCGGTCATCGTCTCGCGGTGCGCCGTGCGTGCCAGGGTCCTCGGTGCTCACGAGCGGCAAGACTAGCTCAGCCGACGGCGGTGGACCGGGCCGTCGGCGGTGGGCACGCCGGCCAGAGCCGGCCGGACCGCCGACAGTGGGCGCGCCGGCCAGAAGCGACCGGGCCGCCGGTGGCGTTGGTAGCGTCGGACGGCGTGACGACCCCCAGCGGTGGCAGCGACCCGGACGACTACTGGCGACGGCCCGACACCGGTGACGACGCGGTGGCCGACCAACCTCCCGCCGCGCCCGCGACCACACCACCGGCCGGGCCCACCAACCCACAGCAGAACGAGCAGGCCAGCCAAGCATCGACGGGCCGCCCTCCCAGCGGGAACGCAGGCCCGCCGCCGCCCGCACCGGCACCTACGCGAGGCCCCGTCAGCGGGAACGCGGGCCCGCCGCCCGCACCAACCGCGGCAGCGCCGACGGAGGGCGCGGCCGGCGGATACTCCGGCCCGCCGCCGAGCGTGCCGCCGCCGGCGGGTTGGCGTCCACCCGTACACCTGCAGCCGGCGCCGCCACGACGGCTGCCACCGCAGGACATGGCCGACCTGGACGCGGCCGAACAGCGAACGCAGCGGGTCACCTACGGCTTCGGGGCGGCGGCCGGCGTGGTGCTGCTGGTGCTGCTCTGTCTGCTCTGCTCGCGGGTCATCTTCTAAGGCCCACCCCCGGGCGGCAGCAGCGGCCAGCAGCTCAGAGGGTGGTGCCCCACACCGTCTCGGCACCGGAGTGGCCGGTCAGGTAGACGTAGATCAGGGCGGCGATGGAAAGCCCCACGGCCGCTACCGCCAGCACGGGGGTGACCAGCGCGGGCAGCTGCGGCACCCGGGGGTGCCCACTTGTCGCCACGAGCAGCAGGATGGCCACGATCCCGAGCGGCACCACGACGCGTAACAGGATGTCACCGTAGCGGCTGTGCTCGAAGATCTGATCGAGGATCGGCCCCTGGAAGCCCCGGGCCACCAGCGCGTCGGTGAGTGCCTCACCCGACTTGACCGCGACGAAGGCGGTCACCGGCGCGGCCACGGCGAGGAGGCCCAGGGCCCAGTCCAGCCGGCGCCGCCACCGCGGTAGCCCCACGTACGCGATGGCCAGCACCGCCAGCAGCGGTACGAACACGACGACCGCGTGGATTACCAGGACGTGCACCGGTAGACCCAGGATCTCCTCGAACATCGAACCCTCCAGGTGGATCATGGTCAGGGGTGGTCAGCCTATGGTCCGCCGATCGTCCCCAGGCTCTCGACGGATGACACGCGCGCCGCGTCGATCAGGTTCATTCGCTGGGGCCGTACTCCCGATCCTGCCTGGCTGTGTCGGTGGCCACCCGGAGCGGGCGACGGTTGTCGATGCGGGTCGGGCGTGTTGTCATTGGCCAATGTCCGGTGCCGAGGAGCTGCTGCGGTCGAGAGGTCTGCGTGTCACGCGGCCACGCCTCGCGGTGCTCGACGTGCTGGCTGACGGCGGCCACCTGGAGGTCGACGAGATCACCCGGCGGGTGCGCGAACGCCTCGCCTCGGTCTCCACCCAGGCGGTCTACGACGTACTGGGCGCGCTGTCCCGGGCCGGGCTGTCCCGCCGGATCGAGCCGGCGGGCAGTCCCGCCCGCTATGAGGCGCGGGTGGGCGACAACCACCACCACGTGGTCTGCCGAGGCTGCGGCGAGATCGCCGACGTCGACTGCGCGGTGGGCAGCGCACCGTGCCTGGAGCCGAACAGCGCGCACGGGTTCGAGGTCGACGAGGCCGAAGTGACCTTCTGGGGCCTCTGCCCGGGCTGCCGGGCCCGCCGCTCCGCCGACGTCTGACCATCTGCACCGGAGGCACGTGACCGGCGAGGTCGGCCCGATCGTGGCACTCTTGTGCGGTGGACTCCGATGACCTCGGCCTTTTCGGTCCGGGTTCGGTCACGTGGAAGGTGCACGAGGAGCCGATCCTGATCGTCGCCGGCCTGCGCTCGCTCTACCTCCAGGCGTTGCACCCCCGGGCCATGGCCGGGGTCGCGCAGAACAGCAACTACCGCACCGACGCCTGGGGTCGACTGCTCCGCACCGCCACCTACGTGGCGACCACCGTCTACGGGACCACCGCCGAGGCGGAGGCCGCCGGGGCCCGGCTGCGCCGCCTGCACGACCGCCTGCGGGCCACCGACACGCTCACCGGTGAACAGTTCCGGATCGACGAACCGGACCTGCTGCGCTGGGTGCACGTGACCGAGGTCGAGTCGTTCCTGAGCACGGCCCGACGCGCCGGGCTGCCGCTGAGCGACGACGAGGTGGACGGCTACTACACCGAGCAGCGCCGCGCCGCAGCCCTGGTCGGCCTGGACCCGGCAACCGTCCCGGGCACCGCCGCCGAGGTCGCTGACTACTACGAGGCCGTACGGCCACAGTTGCGGATGACCCGGGAGGCCGCCGAGACGGCGGTGTTCCTCACCGCCCCGCCGCTGCCGTGGAAGCTCAGCCTGCCGGTCCGGTTGGGGCTCACGTTGGGCCCGCCACGCTGGGCGTACCTGGGGATCGCCAGCACCGCGTTCGCGCTGCTGCCGGCGTGGGCACGCCGGATGTACGGAGGTCCCGGTCTACCGACCACCGCGCTGTCGGCGGACCTGAGCGTGCGCGCACTGCGGCTCGCGTTCGCCGCCGTCCCCCGCCGCTACCTGGAGGGGCCGTTGATTCAGGCGGCCAAGGAGCGGGCCGCGCGGCACGCTGCCGCCTCGCTGGCCGGCTGACCTGACCCTCGGCAGGAGATCAGCCGTCGGCCGGCCGGTCCACTGCCGCCCACGGCTCCTTGCCCGGGACCTGTGCGCCCGTCGGGCAGTGCCGCCGGAAGTCGCACCAGCCACAGCGCGGGCCGGGTGCCACCGGGAAAGCCTCGTCCGCGTCGGCGCCGTCGGCGACTGCCCGCTCGGCGGCCATGATGTCGCGGGCCGTCTCTTCCGCGCGGGTCAGTTGTCGGGCCAGCGACTCGACTGTGTGGTCGTGGCCGGCGACCGTGCCGGTCGGCAGGTGGTGCAGCTCCACCCGGCGGCACGGCCGACGAAACACCCGCTCGGCGGCGTACGCGTAGAGCGCGAGCGCCTGCGAGCCCCTGGCGTCGTCCGTGTCCAGCCCGGTGCGGCCGGTCTTGTAGTCCACGATGACCAGCTCCGGCCCGTCCGGGCCGGGCCGCGAGTCGATCCGGTCGGTACGACCGTTGAACGCCAGCACCGCGGTCTTGACCGCCACCACCCGCTCCACGCCGAGCGGGTCGGAATCCGGCTCCAGCGTCTCGACGTACGACTCCAGCCACCCCAACGCCCGCCGGTAGGCGGCCCGCTCCTGCTCGTCGTCGCGGTAGCCCTCGCGGACCCAGGTGCCCTTGAGCAGTGTGGCCAGCGCCTCGGGACGCCTTCGGTCGGCGGGCAGCGCATACCAGTTCTTCAGGGCGGTGTGCACGCTGGCGCCGAGCGAGTTGTGCGCCCACGGCGGGCCCTTGGGTGGGGCGGGCCGATCGACGTAGGAGTAGCGGTAGCGACGCGGGCAGTCCAAGTACGCGCCCAGCTTGCTCGGGGTGCAGACGAACAGCCGCTCGGGCATGCCCTCGAAGCCGAGCTGCTCGGCGTCGCCGGCGCGCTGCCGCGGGGCCCGGCCGCCATCGGACGTGGCGGGGATGCTGACCCGCGTAGACGAGGCCCGCGACGGGT
>NZ_JBEYSL010000318.1:0-8042 GCF_040642735.1 Micromonospora sp. NPDC047753
CCCGGCTCGGCAGCCCGGGCGAGTTTCCGTACACCCGGGGTGTCTACCCCACCATGTACAGGTTTGTGCCGTACGCGCTAGCGAAGCACGTGGGGCGTGGATTTGGCGATTTCGTCGGGGATCCACGCGCTTGGGCCGACGTCTTCTGGGACCGCTACTTGGACGCCAAACACTACAGGTCCGGGAAATCTTCTGCATACGAAGGAGATCATGCGGCTTCACTGCTGGCGGAATCCGGGAAGGTGTTGCTAATGTGCGCCGTTCTTAATCGCGTCGGAAACTCCAAGCTACCATCACGCTCCATCTTGGGATCCCACCGCACACAGTCCTTGTCTCGCCGCACACAGGAGCTTGTTTCATCAAGCAGGCCACGGAATCCCTCGCGATGAAAGAATTTGAAGCTGGGCTGAAGGGCTGGCACCCAGGCCTGTCTTGCAGCCAGCGCACATACCGCTTGATCTTCGCTCGTTTACAGGTGCACCTGGCCGGGCTCATCGACGGCGAAGCCTGGGTGCGGCTGTCGGAGGAGGCATCGAACCTCCCTCCGTGTGTCCGATCCCATCGATAGCGGCGACGGTGCGCATCTTCATTCACTTACCGCTCAGGCTGGTCTTTCTCGACGTGCGCGTCTGACGAGGTCCGCTGTGACGGTCCGAGCGCGACACGCGCCGCTGCCCGACACGCCGCCGGGATCCGCCTCAACCGCTGGGTGCACCAGCGAATCCTGACCCGCATCAGCTGAACTGCGGCACCAGCGAAGAGCTGGCCGTGGCGTACCCGATTGCGGAAGCGCTCCAGCAGTGGTCACCGCTACCGCTGTTCCCGACGCCCCCGGCTTGCGCGTGCGCAGGTGAGCTGCCCTGCGTCTCCCCGGGCACCTATGTCACGGCCGACGACGAGGGCGACTGGCTGACCTGCCCGACCTGCGACCAGAAGACCGTGATGGTCTCGCCCGGGGTGAGCGTGGCGGGTCTGCTCGGTGACCACGCCGCGCACACCTGCAGCCGCGAACTGCTCTGACCTTTGCGGGGCGCCGTCGCTCCTGCCGGTTCGCGTCGAACGTCCATGAGTAGGCGGTCATTGACGACGAGCCGGTCCCACTCCGACCGGAGGATCCCTCACCCCGATGTCCCACTCCACCCCTCCCTCTGACGATCCATCCACCAGGCACCCGCCGGATGCCGCCGTCTGCCCGCCGGCCGATCTACGGCGGGAGATGGCGTGCTGCGTCTGCCGCCGGATCCTGAACACCTACTTCGACGCGACCGGCCGGCTCCGGCACCTACACCCCGCCGCCCGCACCTCCTACGACCACGATCCGGACCCTGTGCCGAGCGCAGAGGTGGCAGGGGTAGCGCGGTCCTGCGATTTCTGCAGCGACCGCTATCCCGTCTTCCGGCTCGACAGCGGCCCCGTGCAGGCCCTCGCCCAATGGGAGTGGGAACCCGGCACCTACGTCAACATCGTCTTCCACCTGCCCAACAACGGACGGTCCGACAGGGCAACGCCCAAGATGGTCGCGGCCGTGGCCCGGGTACTCGCCGGCAGTCCGGACGACGCCGCGCTGGTGTTGGACGGTAACTGGCTGCTTCTCACTCGGGTCGCGGGAACTCTGCGCAAACACCGGCCCTCGTGGTGGGACAACTGCGGTGTCAACCAACTTCTCGCCTGAACGGACCCGGCGCCCGTCGTCGCCTGCCAACCGTGCCGCCCGCCCGGCTTCCGAGACAGGATTCGAACCGCTTGGCTAGTGGGTCCCGCCGACTGCTCGCCGGTACCACTGGCGAGGGCCGTCCGCCCCGGGGCTCTCGACGATCTCGCCGGGCTGGAATCCGAGCCGCTCGTAGAAGGCCCGAGCTCCGCTGGGAGCGGCGGCCGGGTGTTCGGCACCGAAGGTCAGCACTTCCAGCAGGCTCACGGGAGGAGCCACCCTCGTGGCCGCCTCGGCGACGAGGGCGCTGCCCACCCCCTGACCACGGGAAGCGCCGGCCACGACCAGCCAGCCGATCCGATACGCCGAGGGCCGGGCACTGAGCAACAAGCCACCGAGCAGATGCTCAGCGCCCCTGACGCAGAACGCGGAGCCACGCCGGATGTTCTTGTCCAGCACTGCCCGAAACTCCGGATCGTCGACCATCGGCCCAAACCATCGCTCAACCTCACCGGCCAGACTCAGGAAGCAAGGATGATCACTTGGCTCTGCCACGGCTACATTCACCTGTCGTCACCTCCTCCTCCCGGCTCTGGTTTGACCAGCGGTCAGCGGCTGATCCTCGTCGTTGTCGGCCGCCGCTTAGACTTCAGATGGCAAGACTGTTCTCGTGGAGTGCGGTGTCGAAAGACAGCTTTCCAAAAAAGTTCCAAGAATTTTTGCCGGTACCCCGCTCTGACGGCCTGGATGAGTAGGAGAACCACTCCAGACACGAAGGAGCACCATGAACGACAACGAGGCGACCGCCGCCGATAACCCCGACTCGCTCACCACGCCGGCCCGCAAGGGGATCCCCCTGGCCTCGGCGTTCCATCTGGCGGCGGCCGCGAACCCGAACCGGACGGGTGTCTCGCTCGCCACGATGTTCCGCCAGATCACCACGGCGGCGCCGGCCGTGCCCGGCATTCCGCGCGACGCGGTGTCGCCGCAGAAGGTCTCGGTGTTCCGGCACCGCCAGCGGGTTCTGTCCCGCAGCGTTGCCTACCGGACGCGACGGCGGCTGATCGACCGCCGGTTCACCCGTCGCGACCGCGAGGCCGCCCAGCAGGCTCGTCGCCCGCCGAGCCGGGAGTCGATCATCCGCGGAAGGTTTTTGGCCCGCCTGTCCGAGCCGGCCGGCAGCGGCATTCGGGATTTCATCGCGAACGTGATGGCCCCCTTCGAGAAGCTGCAGCGCATGCTCGCGGAGATGATCCGCCCATCATGGCTCCGGGCGTTCGAGGAGATGCAGGAGAGGCTTCAGCGCCTGGTCCAGAACCCGATGCGCGACGCGCTGCGCCGCATCCAGGAGCAGATCGCCGACTACGCCTGGCCCACCATCAGCGTCACCCAGCGAATGCGGGACAACATCATCGGCAGCTCGAACCTGTTCGCGCGCGCGTTCCGGCACGCGCGCGACTGGGCCTCGGGCTTCATGACCTACCAGGCGAAGTTGCGGCAGCAGATCAACGCAATGTTCAGCTCGTGGAACTGGACGCTGCCCGACATCACTGCGGTTTTCCAGCCGATCACGAACATCCTGAGGATCGTCCGCAGCATCGAGTCGCCTGGCTTGTCTTCGATGACCGAGGCGCTCACTCAGCTGGCGATCCGGGCGGTCTTCCGGGCCGCCGTCCGGGTCCGCAAGGCGATCATTCAGGAGGAGAACAGCGAGAAGATCGTCAGGGAATTCATGCTCCAGGTCCTGGACCTCTTCCCCAAGGGCGAGCCACACGTCGAAGCCGCGAAGGAAGCGCTGCTCGAGGACGCCTGGACGAGGGCGGAGCCGGAGAACGTGAAGAAGGTGCTGCGCAAGCGGATCACCGAGCTCCACCGCAACCACCGGCTGATCGGCACCACCGAACTGGGTCACCACCACATCGTGTCCCTCCAAGCGCCGTCGGACCGGGCGCGCAGCGACAGCGGTGTGATCCTCACTCTGGAGAACGCACTTGCCGACCCATGCGCCGTCGAGGATCTCGTGCTCGGCTTGCCCAAGTTCCGCGACCCCCGTATCGACCGTGTCCTGAGGAAGCTCAAGCCCGGGGAGCGGAAAGTCGCTGACCTTTATGCAGGTCACGACGGCATGACCTGGGATCGAGCCGCCGCAGCCGCCGGCCAGTCGCCAGCGTTCGGCGAGCGTGTTCGCAGGAAGTTGCTCCGGCTAGGCAACGACTTCGACAGCCGACAGGCCAACGGACGTCACGTCCCCACTACGACTAGGCCGCGGACCAAGCCAGCGTTCGTCTGAGCCCGTCCCACCTGCGACGGATCGCCGCTCGCGACCGCAAACGGTCGCGGGCGGCGAACCCCAGGCTCATCTCGCGCGTTCTCTCGGAGGATTTCCATGTCCGCGAACACGGACGGCTCTCGCACGCTCAAAAGCCGAAACACGGCCTCGAACGACCAGCCCGGCCCGAGCACCAACCGCAAGGTCAAGATTGTTGCCACCGGCGGCTGCGGCACGTTATTGGCCTCGTCGCTCACGCAGGCGTTCAGCTTGGTCCCGGCCGGTCTGCAGAGTGAGTTCCACGGCAGCCTCGCCTTCGGCGCCACGATCGGTCTCCTCTACTTGGCGCTGCCACGCAAGGCCAAGATCACCCTCGAATGGGAACGTTGATCGCAGAGTGGCTGATTTGCGGAGATCGGCTTGCTAGTCCAGCAAAGTGCTCCTAGCCGCAACCCGGGTATGGCGTCACAGGGTGATCGATGACGCAAGAGCAGCGGGCAGCCCTCACTCCAAGTGACCGTAGCTCCGATCGGCGCCAATCAACCCCATCGTTTCAATTGAAGGGTCTTCTTCGATGGACCGACAAGCATCTCAGTGGCGCCCAACCGTCCACTCTGTATTTCATCCGTGTAGATATAGCGATGAACTTCCCCAGGATTTCCCCAGAACGCCAACCGAAAGCGTCCTGGGGCGACCGGAAATATCCCGCAAGGTGACCAATCAGTCACGCTTCGCTACCGCACTGATCGACTCGGCTACACCCACTCTGAGCTGCGGAAACAGGTCGCGATTAGCCCTACAGGAGCTGCCGGGCCATGACGATCCGCTGCACCTGATTCGTCCCCTCGTAGATCTGGGTGATCTTGGCGTCCCGCATCATCCGCTCGACCGGGTAGTCCCGCGTGTAGCCGTAGCCACCCAGCAACTGCACCGCGTCGGTGGTGATCTCCATGGCGGCGTCGGAGGCGAAGCACTTGGCCGCCGCGCCGAAGTAGGTGAGATCCGCGTCGCCACGCTCCGACTTGCCAGCAGCCGCGTACGTGAGCTGCCGGGCCGCCTCGAGCTTCATGCCCATGTCGGCCAGCATGAACTGGATTCCCTGGAACTCGGCTACCGCCTTGCCGAACTGGCGACGCTCGGCCACGTACCCCTTCGCGTAGTCGAGCGCGCCCTGCGCGATCCCGACGGCCTGCGCGGCGATGGTGACCCGGGTGTGGTCAAGGGTCTTCATCGCGGTCGCGAAGCCGGTGCCCTCCGCGCCGATCATCCGGTCGGCCGGGATCCGCACGTTGTCGAGGTAGACCTCGCGGGTGGGCGAGCCCTTGATGCCGAGCTTCTTCTCCGGCGCGCCGAAGCTGACCCCGGCATCGGACTTCTCGACCACGAAGGCCGAGATGCCCCGGGACCGGGCGGACGGGTCGGTGACGGCGAATACGGTGTAGAACTCGGACACCCCGGCGTTGGTGATCCAGCGCTTGACACCGTTGAGCACCCAGTGATCCCCGTCACGTACCGCCCTGGTGGTCATGGACGCCGCGTCACTGCCCGCCTCGGGCTCGGAGAGGCAGTACGAGAACATCGCCTCACCGGCCGCGACCGGCGTCAGGTAGCGAGCCTTGAGGTCGGCGGAACCGGACAACAGGAGCGGCATGGTGCCGAGTTTGTTCACCGCCGGGATCAGCGAGGACGACGCGCAGGCACGGGCCACCTCCTCGATCACGATGGCGGTGGCCAGCGCGTCCGCGCCCGCGCCGCCGTACTCCTCGGGAATGTGCGGTGCGTGGAAGTCGGCCGCTCGCAGCGCGTCGTAGGACGCCTTGGGGAATTCCCCCGTCTCGTCGGCCTCCGCGGCGTGCGGAGCCACCTTCGCGGCGCAGACCTCTCGCACGGCTTCCCGGATCGCCTGGTGCTCCTCCGGCAACCGGTAGACGTCGAACGACTCCCCTGCGGCCATCTCGGCCCTCCCCTTCACCACTATCATGCGCAGTCTGTGACGACTCCTGACCGCCGACGGCGCAGACTGAAGACTAGCGACTGCAGTTCAGGTGATGTTACCGGCGCGTAGGTATGGGCAGGACGGTGCACCTAACGCGCTCAGCGATGATGGAGATTGAGACAGTGAGCCACCCTCCGGTGCCCCGCCCAGGCGCCGCAGCAGAATGCGACGCGACGACGCGGCGCCAGCGCGAGCGGAGAAGACAGGCGTGACGATCCCCTACCCCACCATCCAGCCGACCCCCGCCATCGCCGCGGTGACCCCGCCCTCGGGCGCACCCCGGCCGCGGGTGACGTTCCTAGGGACTGGTTACCTCGGTGCGACGTACGCCATCTGCTACGCAGAACTGGGCTACGAGGTTCTCGGGTTCGACGTCGACGCCGACAAGATCGCGATGCTGAACGCCGGTCAGGTGCCGATCCACGAGCCCGGCCTGGACGAGCTGCTCCGACGCAACCTTGCCGCCGGCCGCCTCCGGTTCAGCACCGACATCGCCGAGACCGCCGAGTTCGGTGACGTGCACTTCATCTGCGTCGGCACCCCGCAGCGGGCCGACGGCATGGGCGCCGACCTGTCGTACGTCGAGGCGTCGGTCACCAGCCTCGCGCAGCACCTGACCCGCAAGGCGTTGATCGTCGGCAAGTCCACCGTGCCGGTCGGCACCGCCGAGTGGGTCGAGCAGCTCGTCGGCAAGCACACCCCGAACGACCTGGACGTCGAGGTGGCGTGGAGCCCCGAGTTCCTCCAGGAGGGCTTCGCCGTCGACGACGTCCTGCGGCCCAACCGGATCGTGGTCGGCGTCAAGAGCGAGTGGGCCAACGGCATGCTCTACGCCGCGCACAAGGGCGTGTTCGACCTGGCCGCCACGGAGGACCGCGAGGTGCCCCTGGTGGTTACCGACTTCTCCACCGCCGAGCTGGTCAAGGTCGCCGCGAACGCCTTCCTCGCCACCAAGATCTCCTTCATCAACGCGATGGCCGAGGTCTGCGAGGCCTCTGGTGGCGACGTCACCCAGCTGGCCCGCGCGATCGGCTACGACCCGCGGATCGGCAACCGGTTCCTCCAGGCCGGCCTCGGCTTCGGAGGCGCCTGCCTGCCCAAGGACATCCGGGCCTTCCAGGCCCGCGCCCAGGAGCTGGGCGCCGGCGAGGCGCTGCGCTTCCTCCACGAGGTCGACCTGATCAACCTGCGCCGGCGTACGCGGGTGCTCCAGCTCGCCGCGGACCTGCTCGGCCGCCGCTCCGGCCCGGCCGGCCCGGACTTCTCCGGCACCCGGATCGCCGTACTCGGCGCCACCTTCAAGCCCAACACCGACGACGTCCGCGACGCCCCGGCGCTCGCCGTCGCCGCGCTGCTGCACAAGGCCGGCGCCGACGTGCACGTGTACGACCCGCAGGGCACCGAGAACGCCCGCCGCGCGGTCCCCGAGTTGACGTACGAGAGCAGCATCAACGAGGCGGTCAACGAGGCCGACCTGGTCTGCGTCCTCACCGAGTGGGCCGACTTCCGCAACGCTGACCCGGTCGCCCTCGGCGAGTTGGTCAAGGGTCGCAAGGTCGTCGACGGCCGCAACTGCCTCGACCCGGCACTCTGGGCCCAGGCGGGCTGGGAGTACCGGGGCATGGGTCGCCCCTGACCCAACCGACGCCCCGCCGGCCGGCCATCGAGCATCTCGATGGCCGGCCGGTGTCGTTGTTTGCCCCGGACCCGCCGACAAGAGTCGAAATCCGCGCCAGCTTTGGGCATGCTGCGACAGTGGGAGTCCACAGTGCGGGTGGAGGGGTGTCGTGGCGACCTTTCAATGCTCCTCGTGCGGCCGGGAGATCAAGCCGGCCGTTCGATGCCCGCACTGTGGGGCAGATCAACCACAGTGGGCCGAGCACCTGGCCGACATTGAGCGTTCGATCGCGGAGATGAAGGCGCGCGACGCCGCCATCGCCCGCGAGCAGCGGCAGATCGCCGCCAAGATGCAGGCCGCGCTCTTCCAGCGGGACATCCTCGCCCACGCCAGCGAGGAGCGGCTCAAGCAGGCCACCCGGCCACGCCGGGTGCTGCGCCGCCGCCCCGGCCGGCGGCCACCGACCGCCACCATGGGAGCGCCGCCCCGGGTGCCCCGCCAGGGCACT
>NZ_JBEYSL010000319.1:0-8017 GCF_040642735.1 Micromonospora sp. NPDC047753
CTAACCAATGTCCACTGTGGCGCGCCGCCGTACTGCCGCGCGTTGCTGCCGTGCGAACCGTAGGCCCACGTAGGCGACCGCACCGGAGGCCAGGTACAGCAGAGCCTGCACGTTGAGCACGAGTACGACGCTGAGCACGTCACCAAGCAGGCCGGCGGCGGCCATGCCCAGCCCCTGCGACGCGTTGTAGATCGCGTAGTAGACGCCGAAGGCCCGGCCCAACTCGGTGTCGGGCACGCTCTGTTGGATCTGCGCGAAAGCCCCGCTGGCGTACGCGATGCCCGGCGCGCCGACCAGGATGAACAACCCGATGTACCACTCCGGTTGGCGGGTGACCGCCGGCCCGTTCCAGATGACAAGGCTGATCAGTGCGAAGGTGGTCGCCCCGAGGCTCATCAGCAGACGAGGGCTGAACCGGGCGCCAAGCATGCCGACGATGAGCCCACCCGCGACCCCACCGATCGCCTGGACGCCGCGCAGCACACCGGTCAGGGTGCCGTCGGCGTGCAGGGCGCGGCTGACGAAGACCACGAAGAGCACCACGAACAGGCCCTGCGCGATGCCGCCCAACGCCACACTCACGATCGTCACCCGCACGGCGCGGTTGCGAAGCATCGCCGTGAGGCCGTGTCGCCACGCGGTGAGGAACGATGACGTACGGTCCGGGGTCGCCGGATCCGCGGTGGTGTGGTGGGCGGCCCGGCGGGCGGCGGCGATCAGTGCTGCCGTGATCACGAAGGCCACGGCTGCGCCGACGGCCAGGTAGCGGGTGCCGTCGCGCGTGATGGCGAACCCACCCAGCGAACCTCCGACGAGACGTCCGACGCTGATGTTGAGCGCCACCACGCTGTTGGCGCGCACCAGGTGCGCGGGCTCGACGAGGCGTGGCAGCGCGGCGTTGCGGGCGGAGTCGAACGTCAGGGTCAGCACCGCCTGCGCGCCGGCTACCAGCGAGATGATCCATAGATGGTGGCCGGGTTGACCGAGCAGCGGGATCACCACCGCTGCCTGCAGCACGGCGACGCAGCTCATCAACCGGAACTTGTCGAAACGATCGGCGAGAGCACCGGCGAACGATCCCACAGTGATCCCGCAGAGCAGCTCGACGAGGAAGACGGCGGAGGTGGTGAGCGCCGAGCCGGTCACCCCGAACACGTAGATCGGCAGCCCGGTGAGCAGCAGCCAGCTCGCCACGCTGGAGAAGAGCCCGGCAACCCAGACGAGGGCGAAGCTGCGGTGTCGCAGCAGCGCCACCATCTCAGATCAACTCGGGCGTGGGGTACGCCTGCAGGTTGAGACTGACCGGCCGGGCGCCGCTGGGGGGCGCGGTGCGCAACGGGCGCAGGTACGGCCGGATGACGGCGTCCAGGGTCAGCGTGAGGTGCCGCAGCTCCTCCGGGGTGAGCGCGAGCGTGTAGTTGTGGAAGGTGGCGCTCTCCTGCCACTCGTCGGTCAGCTTGTGCTGTTGCTGCTGGTAGCGCTGCAACGACCGGAACACCTCGTCGACCCCCAGGGCGGTAAGCGCGTCGTTGATCTGCCGGCCCTCGGCGTCATCGGGATCCGGCAGAAATTCGAACCCGGTCGCGGCGGCGCGCCACGGTCGGTCACGCTGATTGGCCCCGTCGGCGTTGGCCCGCTCGATGAGGCCGTGCCGGGCCAGTTGACGCAGGTGGTAGCTGCAGTTCGCGCCGGTGTCGTCCAGGGCCTCGGCGCACTGCGCGGCGGTTCTCGGGCCGGCGGCCAGCAGGTAGCGCAGCAGCCGCAGGCGCAGCGGATGCGCGAGCGCGCGCAGCTTGGTCGCGTCCTGCACGCGCACCCGGCGCTCCGGCTCGTTCGGCTCCATCAGCACCCCTTAACGAAAGACTCCTTTCGGTTATACCTCCTGGCAGTCCTCTTTCGCAACAAATCTTTCGTATAGAGGTACCGCGACGCGTCGCGATGCACCTCGGTGATGACGTTGTGCACCTGCGGAAACTGGCAGTCGAGCAGCAGGACGGTAGCGTCGCTGGCCGGCGTGGCGAGGAGCGCCTTCTAGCTGGCGGCCTTGTCAGAGAGGGGTCGCGGGTACCGGAAGGCGCTCAGCAGGGCGGTGACCAAGCCAGCCACCAGCAAGATCCTCACCATGTGGAACACCACGGCGTCGCCGGTGGAATCCGGCGGGAAGGCGCCCTTGACGAGCATGCCGACGCCCAGCCCCAGCCCCAGACAGGCATGCATCGCGGCCCGCAGGCGTGGCAGGGGCTGCTGGCGGCCGAAGATCCGGGGCGCGGCCACGCCCCCGCGGCTTCTGACGAGCAGCACGGCGGCCATGGCCAGGTTGGCCGCGGCGCACACGACGGCCAGGACCACGTCCACGGGTTCCATGAGGCCAGACGCTAGCGCACCCATGTCCGCGAGGGTCGAGGCCGGCTGGCGAAAACCTGTGGCGCGGCACCCTTTGCCCTAATCTAGGGCTGTCGATTGTTACCGCCAGCTCCGTTCGAGGAGAGGTGTCCCGATGGTGAACGTCGATAGCCGAACCCTTCCGCGTTTTCTCTCCATCCCGCTGGCCGTTGTGCTGGCCGCCGGCCTGTCCCTGGTCGGCGTCGCGCCGGCGGCGGCCGGGCAGACCGGCCTGCGCGCTGCCGACCCGAGCGTGATCCGCGTCGGTGGCACCTACATCTCCGTCCAGTCGGTCAACGGCGGGATCGCCGTGCGGCAGGCAGCCTCCCCCGACGCGCTGGCCGCCGCGTCCGCGCGGCAGGTCTGGACGGACAGCCGCAACCTCGGTGAGGTCTGGGCCCCGGAGATCGTCACCGATGGCGGGCGCTACTACATCTACTTCTCGGCCGGGCGCGGGGCCGCCCACCGGATGTACGCGATCCACTCGGCGTCGCCGGCCAGCGGCTACACGGCCGAACGGCAGCTCGCACTGCCCGACGGCAGGTGGGCCATCGACGGCAGCCTGTTCACCTTCAACGGGCAGCGGTGGTTCGTCTGGTCCGGTTGGGCCGGGGACACCAACGTCGAGCAGAACATCTACCTCAGCCGGATGAGCGACCCGCTCACCCCGTCCGGCGGTCGGTACGTCATCTCCCAGCCTCGCGAAAGCTGGGAGCGCGTCGTCGGCAACCCGTTCATCAACGAGTCCCCCGAGGCGATCCGGGACCCCAACGGGCAGCTGCACATCGTCTACTCGGCCAACGGCAGTTGGAGCGACCAGTACTGCCTCGCCGACCTTCGGCTGCGCGCCGGCGGCGACCCGACGTACGTGTGGGACTGGTACAAGTCGAACGGGTGCCTGTTCGGCTCGAACCGGGCCACCATGATGGCCGGCTGGGACCCCACCCTGCACGTGAACGGGCCTGGCCACCACAGCTTCGTGCTGCTCAACGGCGACATCGCGACGAGCCCACCCGCCGGGCCGAGGTTCCCGCTGATGTACCACGGGGTGCCCAAGGGCACCGCGTACTCCTGGGCGAACCGCTACTGGTACACCGGCACCTTCTGCTGGTGGGGCAACACCACCTACCGCCGCGCCAACGTGCCCGGCCCAACGGCCGACACCGGGTTCAGCATCAAGTTCTTCGAGTGATCCGGACGTACGACCCGGCCCTTCGCCGACCGTCCCGTCCCGATTGGCGTGCATCGATGGTGACCGTCTAGCCTTGGCTCCCTCCACTGTGGACGACGAAGGGCTTTAGATGAAGCGCAAGACGATGACCGGCCTCATGGCGGTGCTCACCATGATCACGGCGATGCTGGTCGGCACCGGCAGCCCGGCGGCGGCCGCCTCCTCCGGCCCTTGGGTGATCCAGCCCTTCACGAACGACTACTGCCTGTCGCCGGAGGCCTTCTCGTCGGCGCTCAACGTCGTGGTCGACCAGCACCTGTGCGAGGGCGGGCCGAACCGCAACTGGACCTTCACCACGACCAGCTCGGGCTACTACCGCATCTCCTTCAACAACGGCGGCAGGTGCATGGCCGTCCGCGGCGCGGTGACCACCGAACGGGCCAAGATCGCCACGCAGGTGTGCGGCGACGCCCGCCTCAACGACCAGTGGCTACCGATCAAGCTCTTCACCTCCGGGAGCGCTGACTACTACCAGCTCAAGAACCGGGGCACCGGCAAGTGCATGGCGGTGGAGGCCAACTCGAGGTTGAACGGTGCCGACATGATGCAGTTCACCTGCTACACGACGTCGGAGAACCAGGCCTTCACCTGGGGCCTCTGGTAAGCAACGCTCTTCATCCGCGGCGGGACCTCTCCGGGTCCCGCCGCGGTTCCGCGTTTCCGGCCGGTGTGCCGAAAGATCGACTCGGTTTCCGTGAAGTCGGGGTGTCCCCGCAGTCGGGACACCCCGACTTCCGTGAAGGCGAGTGGATCGTGGGCGGCGCGCGGGTGTCGGCGCGAGGAGCCTGCCCATCGCCGCATTTCAGTGGCGGCCCGCTGAGGCCGCCGAGCCACGATCGCGGCCGGAGATCACATCGGTCTCTGCCGTCTTTCCGTTCGTCACCCGTCGTAGCGCCCACTCGGCCGGCCCGTACCGGTAGTGGCGCAGCCACCACGCGCTCACCGCGAGCTGCACCGCGTAGATCAGGAGTGCGAGCCCGGTCGTCCCCACCGGCGACACGCTCCCGGCCAGGCCAAGCCCGATCCCGCTGAAGATGAGCAGCCCGAGCAGCGATTGCCCCAGGTAGTTGGTGAGTGCGATCCGCCCCGCCGGTGCGAGGGCCGACCGCACGAACCCGAACCGCGGGCTGTGCATCATCCGCAGCAGCGTGGCCACGTACGCAGCCGTCAGCAGCGGCGCGGTCGCCGCGCTCACGCCCACGGCCAGCGGCTGGCCGTTGCCGCCGCCGAGCGCGTACACCAGACCGCCCGCGATCCCCACGGGGAAGCCGACCCACTGGATCCGCCGCAGCACCGGCTCGTGACCGGTGACGCCGGCGAGGAGTCGCCGTCGGCCGGCGACCATGCCGAGCAGGAACATCGCCAGCGCCGTCGGCCCCTGGAACGTCGCGGACTGGAGCACCAGGAAGGGAAGCCCGGAGAGGTGGTGGCCAATGACGTCACCCCATCCGCCGAGCATCGCGGCCGTCGCCTTCTCGGCGTTGGCCAGTGCCTCGGCTCGGGTCGGCAGGAACGCGGAGGAGTTCGCGAGGAGGCCGCTGGCCAGGAGGCTCAGCAGCACGATCCCGTAGAGCACGCTTGCGACGCGCACCGCCGTCCGGTCGCGGACCCGGCGCATCCCGAGCAGGATCAGGCAGACCACCGCGTAGGTCATCAGGATGTCGCCGCCGTACAGGAGCGCGGTGTGCAGGGCGCCGAGGATGAAGAGGCCGGCGATCCGGCGCAGCATCCGCGGCCCGAACGCGGCCCCCGCGCGCCCAGCCGCCTCCATCTGCAGCGTGAAGCTGTATCCGAACAGGAACGAGAAGAGGATGTAGAACTTCATGTCGACGAACACCGCGGACAGGAACCGCGTCGCGTCGTCGAAGACCGACGAGAACGCCGGGTCCGTGATCAGGTTGCCCGGGTAACCGGAGGCCATGAAGGTGATGTTCACGACGAAGATCCCGAGCAGCGCGAAGCCCCGCAGCGCGTCGAGGTCGTGGAGGCGCTGCCCGGCGCTCGACCGGCTCGCCGTGGCGCCCAACGCGCCCGCTGACACGTCCATATGCTTCTTCTTCCGTCCGGCCCGACGACAGCATTTAATATACGGGAGATACTATCCATGGGACACAATGCGCCGTCAATGGCCGACGACGTGCCCGCCGACCTGGCGCGTCTCTGGCGACTGTCGACGTCCGCACGCCGCGGCCGGCCCGCCGAACTCGACGTCGAGCGGGTCGTCGGTGCCGCGGTGGACCTGGCGGACCACGAGGGCCTGGACGGGGTGACCCTGCAGAAGGTCGCGCAGACTCTCGGCTTCACCAAGATGTCGCTGTATCGGCACGTGGGCTCGAAGGAGGAACTCGTCGAACTGATGACCGACCACGCCACCGGGTCCGCCCCCAGGTTGGACGTGGACGGCTGGCGTGACGGCGTGCATCGCTGGGCAGCGGCGATCCGGACCCGGTACGCCGAGCACCCGTGGCTCGTGGAGGTTCCGATCGCGGGCCCGCCCCGAGGGCCCAACGCCATCGGCTGGATGGACGCGTTCCTGCGGGTCCTGCACGACAGTGGTCTGGATCCAAGGACGAAGGCAGGCATCCTCGTCGTCGTCAGCGGTTATGTGCGCAACGCGATCCTGCAGAGCCGGCAGATGGCGGCGGGCCGCAGCGGCACCGGGCTCAGCCAGTCGGACGTCGAGCAGAACTACGGCCTCGCCCTCGCCACGCTCGTCCACCCGGAGCGCTTCCCCGAGGCCGCGCCACTGTTCGCGGCGGGCGCGTTCGAGAGCGAACCGGGCGAGGATCCAGAGGAGCAGGACTTCGCCTTCGGCCTCAACCTGATCCTCGACGGCGTCGAGGCGGCCATCGGGCGGCGCACCCGCTGAGCGTCGACAGCTCGCCGCTGTCCACAGCCGCGTCCCGCCGCTGGCCGCCGTACGCCCGACCGACGCTGCCGCCGATCAGGATTCCCGCTTGGCCTTGCTGCGACGGACCCGCCGACGAGGCGTGTCGTCGCCGCCCGCCAGCCGGGTGAAGGTGAGCATGTTCGCCAGCGCCACGGCGATGATCGCGAGGCCGACCTGGATCGCGAGCACGACCCAGTCCCAGCGCAGCACCCACACCTGCACGTTGGCCCCGTCGTCGATGTTGAGCGCCCTGGCGACCACTGTGCCCAGCACCGCCGAGCCGACGCCGATGACGAACGTGGCGAAGATGCCGATCCGCTGCCTCCCCGGCAGGATGAGTCGTCCGAGCAGGCCGACGAGGGCGCCGATGAGCACCGCGCCGAGATAATCACTTACCAGCATTGCTGTTTCTCCCCTCCAGCAGTGCCGAGATACATGCCCGGATCTCACGTTGCCGGAAACCCCGCCCCGATCAGGGCTGCGGGCATGTCACCCTGACCCACTACTCTGGCGGAGCTTTCACCCCTGAACGAAGGAAACTCATGGCCCGCCCCTACAAGCCCGGCCCGAAGCAGTTCGTCTTCGCTGGCGGTGACGGCGACGATCAACACGTCTCGGTGGGCGACCCGCAGGAGGCGTACGTGGCGTTCTCCGCGTTCTTCCGGGGCCGAGAGTCTGACACGTACACCATCACCGACGAGCCGGCGAGGCAGCGCCTGGTGCTCATGCCCAGCCTGGGGGTGATCTCCCGGATCACGGAGGCGGACCATCCTCGGTCGGAACACCTCCGGGTCGACAGGCCCAACCGCTACCTGCCGAGCGCGATGCTGTTCTTCGAGAACGGATATGCCGGCCTCGACCACTTCGGCCAGTGGCTTGCCGACCTCTCCGACCTCGACGCGTCACCGGAGGCGCGCGGTGCCGCACGCGCCGCCACGATCACGACGGAGGCAGCGGCGATCGACGAAGTGGGCCGGATCTGGGCGGATTCCGGCTACGTCGACCCGACCGACAGCTACTACATCTTCTTCGACTCGCAGGACATCGACGATGATCGGGCCGACCGAGCCGAATTGCTCCGGTTGATCGAGTTCCTCGGTCTCGAACGGGTCGACGCCCCGGCCGGGGCCGCCGGGGGCGAAGTCTGGGTGCGCTCCGACCCACGCCTCGACGCCCAATCTGAACAGTGGTCGTGACGAGATGAGAGACATCGTCTTCACGCGTAGCAGTGGCTGGATCCCGACCGTCATCCGCGAGGACGGCGAGCTGAAGCTGATGCTCGGCGCCGGAGCCGACGCCAACCACGAGCCCCGCACGTTCACGATCCCGATCTCCGAAGCTCACTTCGCGGTGATCCGGGAAGACCTGGCCCGACACCTGCTGCTGTGGAGTGCGGTCCTACCGCTGTGCCAGGCCGCCGGGACCCGGGGCCAGCTCGACGAAAACGCCGCCGTCGCACTCCTGGACCCGATCCTGCTCTCCCCGCCCGCAGACGTCGACGCGCTGTTTCGGCG
>NZ_JBEYSL010000320.1:0-8016 GCF_040642735.1 Micromonospora sp. NPDC047753
GGGGCCGGCTCCGCTGCCGCGTACCGGTTGGCGACGTTCCCGCTCCGGTCGCGATCTCACCTGCCACGGCCCTCCGACACGCAGGGCTGTCGTCGCCTGGAGCTACCTGTCGCCGCCCGACGTCAACCCCGGCGCCGACGGGATCTTCGACGCGCTGGACCAACTCGCCGCCGATCGGAAGGTGATGGCCCGATGAGCACGCCACTGCAGGTCACCGCCCGACTTCGAGACCCGGTGACCACCGACGACCACATCCGGGGGCCGGCCGACGCGGCGGTGACCATCGTCGAGTACGGCGACTTCCAGTGCCAGTTCTGCGGTGCCGCGTACCCGAACCTGCACGAGTTGCTGCGGCAGCGGGCCGACACCGTACGGCTGGTCTACCGCTACTTCCCGATCGCCAACGTGCACCCGTACGCCGAACGGGCCGCCGAGACGGCCGAGGCCGCCGGGGTCCGGGGCCGGTTCTGGGAGATGCACGACTGGCTCTACGAGCATCAGGACCAGCTCGACCCGGTGCACCTCTCGCTCGGCGTCGAGCAGGTCGGCTTGCCGCCGGACGAGTTGAACGCCGAGGTGGAGAACCGTGCGCACGCGGACCGGGTGCGTCGGGACTTCGTGGGGGGCATCCGCAGCGGGGTGAACGGCACCCCCACCCTGTTCGTGAACGGCATCAGGCACGACGGCGGGTACGACCTGCCCGACCTGCTGACGGCAGCGGATGCCGCCGCGAACGCCTGACCCGCTCAGATCAGACGCAGCTCGCGCGCCCGCCGGACCGCCTCGCGCCGGCGGGTCGCGTCGAGTTTCCGGTAGATGTTGCGGACGTGGGTCTTGACGGTGTTGACCGAGAGGGACAACTCTGCGGCGATCTCCACGTTGGACAGGATGCTCTGCAGGTAGCGCAGAATCGTCAGCTCCCGTTCGGTGAGCGGTTCGTCGAGCGCGCCCCCCGGCCCGGCGGTTGGCCCGGCGGCGCCCTGTCCCGCGCCCCGCACCAGGTCACTGACCAGCGTGAAGTGCGCGGTGCCCGCGTCCAGGTGCGCGGCCAACAGGTCCCGCACCGGTGGTTCGGCGCGGGTGAAGACCCTGCGGCAGCCCTGCGGGCCGGCCAGGCTCAGCGTCTGCTCCAGGATCCGACCCGCCCGACGCCCGTCCCCGGCGCGCTGGGCCAGCACCGCGTCGAGCAGACCGGCGTCCAGGCGTACCGGTAGCGGCCAGGCCGTGGCGGCCGGCGCCTGCCAGTCCGGCAGGGTCCGCTCGGCGACGGCGGCGTCACCGGCCCGCAGCTGCACCTTCGCCAACGTCACGGCGAGCACCGGGTCGGCCCCCTCGTCGGCGGCGTCGGCCAGCAGGTCGCGGGCGGAGTCCAGGTCGCCCCGCGCGGCCCGCAGTTCGGCCTCGGCGGCCCGCAGCAGGCCGGTCAGCTCGTCGGCGGACGGCCGGTCGGCCAGCGCCTCCCGGGCCTGGACGAGCAGCCGCTGGCCGGTCGCCGGGTCACCGGAGTCGCGGCGTAGCTGTGCCCGGCACAGCGCAGCCACCGCCGCCGCCACCGGCTCGTCGGAGGCGGCGGCCAGCCAGTCGCCGCCCAGGGAGGGGTCGCCCAGGGCGGGGTCGCCGGCCCAGCCGTGCGTGACGTCGAGCGCCCCGACGGCGAGGGCGAGGTTCGCGGCGGCCTCCTCGGGCTGGTCGCGCAGCAGTGCCACCACGGCGAGAGCCAGGTACGCGTGGCCGCAGTCGAGCCGACAGGACCAGCCCCGGCAGGGCGGCATGCCGAGCGCCTCCCTGGCCGCCTGCTCGGCTGCCCGCAGCTCGCCGCGAACCGCGAGCAGCAGCGCGGCGCGGCTTGTGGCGACCAGCTCGGTGCGCGGCCGGCCGGCTTCCCGCGCGGCCGCCCGGGCCCGCACGAACCGGGCGGTGGGCAGCGCCCCGTCGGCCAACTCGACCAGCCCCAGCGCGGTACCGGTGAACGCCCGCAGGTCCAGGTCGTCGGCGGTGCCGCCGCCACCGGCCGTCGGGGCGGAACTGGAAACCCCGGTCGGCAGCCCGGTGGGAGTGGCTTCCGCCGGTCGGGTGCGCAGCAGGCGAGCGGCGGCGGCCCGGGCCTCGCTGCGGTCGTCGGCGAGCCGGGCCACTGTCAGCTCCAGCGCGGTGACCAACCGCAGGAACCGGTCCCGGCGCGGCACCGGCAGCCCTGCGGCGTGCCCGGCGGCGGCCCGCAGGTGACCGGTGGCGGCCGGCAGGTCACCGGCGTACGCGCGCTCGGCGGCGCAGGCCAGCGCCACCTCCGGGTCGGCCCGGATCACCTCCGCCGGCGGCGGGGTGGGTGCCGGGGCGTGCACCGGGTCCCGGTCGTAGCGGGTGAGCTCCGGCCAGTGCGCGACGAACAGGTCACCGGCCAGGTCCCAGCGGCCGGCGGCCAGGGCGTGCCGCAGAGCGTCCGCGGGCCGCCCGTCAGCCGCGTACCAGTCGGCGGCCCGGACGTGCAGGTCGCGTAGCTCGTCGACGGGCAACCGGGCGAGGTCGGCGCGGAGCAGCTCGGCGAGCAGGGAGTCGTACCGGTACCAGGGCGGCCGGGTGTCCTCCCGGTGCAGCAGACCACCGGTCCCGGCCAGGTCGGCCAGCACCTGCCCGGCGTCGGCGCGGCCGGTCAGCGCCTCGGCCAGGTCGGCGCTGACGGTGTCGACGACTGCGGTACGGCGCAGCAGCTCCTCCTCGGCCGGGTCGAGCGTCGCCAGCACCTCCTCGCGCAGGTAGCCGGCGATCTCCGGGTGGTCTCCGCCGAACTGCCCCACCCAGCGTTCCGGGTCGGACTGTCCGCGTACCGCGAGGGCGGCGATGCGCAGCGCGGCCGGCCAGCCGCCGGTGCGCTCCCGCAGCCGGCGCACAGCGGTCGCCGGCAGCGCGGCGGCGTGGGCGGTGAGCAGGTCGGCCACCTCGTCGTCGGTGAACGCCAGCTCGTCCGGGCCGATCTCGGTCAGCTCGCCGGCGAGACGGAGCCGGTGCAGTGGCAGGTGCAGTCCGGCCCGCGCGCAGATCACCAGACGGAGCCGCCGCCCGGCGTGCCGCAGCAGGAACTCCAGGCCGGTCAACGCCGCCGGGTCGGCGACCCGGTGCAGGTCGTCCAGGATCAGCAGCACCGGCCGGTCGGCGGCGGCGAGCATGGCGGCCAGCGCCTCCAGTTGGTCGGGGCGGGGCGGCCGGTCGGGCACCGGGCCGCCCTCCGTCGCCCCGGTCGCCGAACGCAGCGCCGCGGCGAGGTACGCCCAGAGCCGGTCGGAGTCGTCGCCGACCTCCACCGACATCCACGCCGAGACCGGGACGTCAGCCGACGAGACCGACAGGTCACCGCTGTCCGGCACCATCCCGCCCGGCTCCACGTCGGGCGGCGCGCCGCCCAGCCGTGTCCAGGACGCGAGCAGGGTGGTCTTGCCCCAGCCGGCGGGAGCGGCGACCAGGGTGACCGGTCCCGCACTGCCCTCGTCCAACCGGCGCAGCAGGCGGGGCCGGGCGACCACCGGCTCCGGCGGCACGGCTGGCGTCAGCCGGGACGCCAACAGCGGTGGCCCCGATGCCGGTTCGACCCGTACGTGATCCTGTTCCGGCACCCAGCCCCACCCCCACCACGCGCTCCGCCCCCGGTCGGCGAGCGGTTACCCGGCACGGGCCGGTTCACCCCTTCCGGGCGAGCGCGCTTCACCCGGGTGCGACCGACGATCGGGGGACGTGAACCGGGAGGACGGGTGGTACCGATGGGACGGCTGGCGCGGGCGGGACCCGCCCTCGGTGGGGCGGCGCTGGCCGGGGCGGCGCGGCTGCTGCGCGTACCCCGTCGGGCTGGCCGGCCTGGCGCGGACGGTGACGCCGCAGCACGTGGCCGGCACGGCGCGGACGGTGACGCCGCAGCGTCGGCCCGGTGGGAGGTGGTGACCGTCGACCGGCCGCCGGAGCAGGTGCTGCCGGAGGGCCGCTGGCCGGAGCCGCTGCGCCGCCTGGACGGGGCGGTCGAGGTGCGGGTGCGCCCGGCGCCCGGTGACCGGGGCACCGAACTGGCCGCCCGGCCGCTGGCCGGCGTCACACCGCCCACCGGGCTCGCCGCCCACGTCGTCGGCGACGACCCGGGTCTGCTGGTCCGCCGGACCCTGCGCCAGATCAAGCAACGGGTGGAGGCCGGTGAGGTGCTCCGCGCTGACCGCTCGGCGCTGGACCGCCCCGAGGTCCCCGGGTGAGAGCGCTCTGTTGGGTGGCCCCCGGCGAACTGGCCGTACGCGAGGTCCCCGACCCGGAGCTGCGCAACGAGCGTGACGTCATCGTCCGGGTTCGGCGCAGCGCCACCTGCGGCGGTGACCTGCCGCTGCTGGCCGGCCGGCACCCGCTGCTGCGGCCCGGCGAGGTGCTCGGCGCCGAGTTCCTGGGCGAGGTGGTGGAGGTCGGCCCCGGGGTCCGCCGACACCGCGCCGGCGACCGGGTGGTCGTCGGTGCGAGCGTGGCCTGCGGCGGCTGCTGGTACTGCCGCCAGGGCCTGCACTCCTGCTGCGACAACGCCCACGCCGACCTGCCCAGCGCCGACCCCGACTGGGCCCGCTCCGACGCAGGCTGTTTCGGCCGACCCCGGGCGGCGGGCGGTTTCGCTGGCGGCCACGCCGAGTACGTGCGGGTGCCGTACGCCGATGTGAGCGCGTTCCGGGTGCCGGACGCCGTCGCCGACGACCGTGCGGTGTTCGCGGCGGACGTGGCGCCTACCGGGTGGCTCGCCGCCGAGTTGGGTGCGGTGCGTCCCGGCGACGTGGTGGCGATCTGGGGCGCCGGGGCGGTGGGTCAGGTGACCGCCCGGGCGGCGGTGCTGCGCGGAGCCGCCCGGGTGCTGGTCGTGGACCGACACGAGCAGCGGCTGCGGATGGCCGAGCGGCACTCCGACGCCGAGCCGCTCGACTACCGCCACACCGACGTCGCGGCCGAACTGCGCGACCGAAGCGGTGGGCGCGGGCCGGACGTGTGCGTGGTGGCGGTCGGCACGCCACCGGCCCGGTCGAGGGCCGACCGGTTCGGTGGCCAGCACGCCGACCGACCGGACGCGCTGCGTGAGGCAGTGCACGCGTGCCGCAAGAGCGGTGTGGTGGTGGTGCTCGGCACGACGGGCGGGTTCGTCGACGCGTTCCCGCTGGGCGCGCTGACCGAACGGCGACTCACGCTGCGCGGCGCCGGTCGGCCGGATCTGCGGGACGTGCCGATGCTGCTGGACCGGATGGCCCGCGACGAGCTGCGGACCGAACACCTGGCCACCCACCGGCTGCCGTTGGCGCAGGGCCCCGAGGGGTACGCGCTGTTCCGGGACCGGGCCGACGGCTGCGTACGCGCCGTGTTCACGCCGTGACCGCCTCCTCGTGATCGCTGATCGGCGACCACGAATGGCAGACTCTGAGGATGACTGGCGAGCGAACGTACGACGTGGTGCTGTTCGGAGCGACCGGGTTCACCGGCGGCCTGACCGCCGAATACCTGGCCCGGCACGCGCCGGCCGAGCTGCGCTGGGCGTTGGCCGGGCGCAACCCGCAGCGCCTCGCCGCCCTGCGGGACCGGCTCGCCGCGATCGACCCGGGCCTGGCCGACCTGCCGCTGCTCACCGCCGACGTGACCGCCGCCGAGTCCCTGCGGGCGGTGGCGGAGAGCGCCCGGGTGGTGGCCAGCACTGTCGGCCCGTACATCCACCACGGGGAGCCGCTGGTCGGGGCGTGCGCCCGTGCCGGCACCGACTACCTGGACATCACCGGCGAGCCGGAGTTCGTCGACCTCATGTACGTGCGTCACCACGCCGAGGCGGCACGCACCGGCGCGCGGCTGGTGCACGCCTGCGGCTTCGACTCCGTCCCGCACGACCTGGGCGTCTGGTTCACCGTCAAACAGCTGCCCACCGACGTCCCGATCACAGTGGACGGGTACGTACGCGCCGGCGGTCGGTTCTCCGCCGGCACCTACCACTCGGCGCTCACCGCGTTCTCCCGTACCGGGCAGGCCAGCCAGGCCGCCCGGGACCGTCGGGCGGTCGAGCCGCGCCCCACCGACCGGCGCGTCCGGGCGGTGCCCGGCCGGCTGGCCCGCTCGGCGGAGCTGGGCATCTGGACCGTGCCGCTGCCGACCATCGACCCGCAGGTGGTCCGCCGCTCGGCTGCGGCCCGCCCGGAGTACGGCCCGGACTTCCGCTACCGGCACTTCGCCGCCGTGAAGCGGCTGCCCACCGTGCTGGCCGGTGCGGCCGGGCTCGGCGCGCTGATCGGGCTGGTGAAGCTGCCGCCCAGCCGACGCTGGCTGCTCGGCCGGCTCGCGTCCGGGCAGGGGCCCACGGCGGAGCAGCGGGCATCGTCCTGGTTCCGGGTCCGGTTCGTCGGCACCGGCGGCGGGCGGCGGGTGGTCACCGAGGTCGCCGGCGGTGACCCCGGCTACGACGAGACGGCGAAGATGCTCGCCGAGTCGGCGCTGTGCCTGGCGCTCGACGAGCTGCCGTCGACCGCCGGTCAGCTCACCCCGGTCGCCGCGATGGGTGACGCGCTGCTCGACCGGCTCGTCCGGGCCGGCCTCACCTTCCGGGTGCTCAAGCAGGAGACGCGGGAGCCCGCCGCTTGACCCTCAACCGGGTCGAGGGGGCAGGATGCCCAGCGTGAGTGACCTGCACAGCATCGGCGAGCTGGCCCGAGCCAGCGGCCTGACCGTCAGCGCACTGCGCTTCTACGACTCGGCCGGTGTGCTGGAGCCGACCCTGGTCGACCCGGTGACCGGCTACCGCTGGTACACCGAGGGGCAGATCGCCCCGGCCCGGCTGGTGGCCGGGCTGCGTCGGATCGGCATGCCGGTGCCGGAGATCGCCGCCGCGGTACGCGCCGAGCCGGCAGTGGTGCACCACCTGCTCGACGCGCACCTGCGTCGGCTGGCCGACGGGCTCAGCGACGCCCGCCGCGAGGTCGACCGCCTCCGCGCCCTGGTGGACCCGGCCCCGCCGACCGCCACCACACTCCTGGTCACCCCCACCGCCCTGGCCGCAGCGCTCGACGCGGTGCGCTTCGCCGTCGGCGTCGACCCGGAGCTGCCGATGCTGGCCGGGGTGCTGTTCGACGTGGAGTCCGACGGCGTCCGGCTCGTCGCCACCGACCGGTACCGGCTCGCGCTGGCTCGGGCCGGGGCCGACGTCGACGGGCCGCCCGTGCGGGTGTTCCTGCCGGTGGCCCTCGTCGACCAGCTCCGGCCGCTGCTCGACACCGGCGACACCTGGCCGGTACGGCTGACGGTGGCGGGCACGGACCTGCGGGTGCGGGTGGCCGACCGCACGCTGACCGCCGCCGCCCTGCCGTACGACTTCCCGGACTACCACCGGCTGTTGCGTAAGTCCGTCGGTGAGCGACCGACCGCGCGCCGGATCCCGGTGGACGTGGCCGCGCTGCGCGCCGCGCTGGCCGACCCGGCGGCACCCACTGTCGCCCTCGACCACGACGGCACGACCCGGCCGGTCACCGTGCTCGGCGTCGACGACCAGGGCGGGCTGCGGCTGCTTCCCGCCGCCGACCTGGGCACTGACGCGCTGCGGGTCGGGGTGGACGGCGGTTACCTGCTGGACGCGCTGAACGCGGCCGGCGCACCGCAACTGGTGCTGGAGCTGGATGGGCCGATCGCACCGCTGGCCGTACGCCGACCCGATGACGCCGACACCTACTCGGTGCTGATGCCGATCCGGCTGGAGAACCTCCCCGTCCCGGGCCGAGAGGGCCGCGACGGTAGCATCTGATGGTTCACCAGTGAACCCCGGACGGAGGCGTACGGAGCAGCATGCTCGACATGGAGTTGATCCGGAAGGATCGCGAGGCGGTGGCGACCGCGCTGGCGAAGCGTCTGGATCCCGCCGAGGTCACCCGTGCCCTGGACGAGATCCAGCGGCTCGACCAGGAACGCCGCGCCCTGATCACGGAGATCGACGCCGAGCGGCAGCGCCGCAAGGCCGAGGCCCGGGCGTACGCGCAGGCGAAGCGG
>NZ_JBEYSL010000321.1:0-8011 GCF_040642735.1 Micromonospora sp. NPDC047753
CCCAGACCGTCTCGTAGACGGCGCGCAGTTCGCTGATCGTGAACTCGGCGGCGAGGAAGCGGGTGGCGAGCGGGGTGTACTCCAACTTGGAGCGGGCCCGTTCCAACGCGTCGTCGATGATCCGGCCGTGGTCGAAGGCGAGCTGCCGGCTGGTCAAAGCGGTCACCGGCAGCCAGATCGCCTCGTCGGCGTCGCTGCCGGCGGCCGGGTCCGGCAGGTCGGGGGCGAACGCGAGGTGGGCGATCGAGACGACCCGCATGCGCGGGTCGCGGTCGGGAGCGCCGTAGCTGCCCAACTGCTCCAGGTGTACGCGGAGCAGCTCCTCGCCGCCGAGCCCGGTCTCCTCGGCCAGCTCCCGTCCGGCGCCGGTGGTCAGGTCCTCGTCGGGGCGGACGAAGCCCCCGGGCAGCGCCCAGTGCCCGGCGAAGGGTGCCTCGCCGCGCCGGATCAGCAGCAGGTGCAGTGCGCCGTCGCGGATGGTCAGGGCCACCACGTCGACGGTCACGGCGACCGACGGATAGGCCCGGGGGTCGTACGCGGCCAGGAACTCCTGCTCGTTCATCACGTCTCTCTCACTTTGAGAACATCTCGCTCTGAGAACAACTTAGCGCAGAAGTGCGCGCCTGCCAAGGGCAGGACCAACTCAGCGCACGAGGCGGTGCGGTGCGCTCAGCGCACGGTGCGGTGCGGCGCGCTCAGCGCACGAAGCCCGTCAGGTGGGGTCGGCCCCGCGAGTCGTGCAGGGCGAACCCGCCATCCGGCAGGAGCGCGAAGCTCACAGTGCTCGGCAGCGGCACGGGCAGCTTGAAAGCGACCTCGACCGTGTACGCGTCCGGCAGCCGGGACTCCAGCGCGGCCAGGCAGCGCGCCTTGCTCCACATGCCGTGCACGATCGGCCGGCGGAAGCCGAACAGCCGCGCACCGAGTCGGGAGGTGTGGATCGGGTTGTGGTCGCCGGAGACCCGCGCGTACTCCGTACCGACGCGCGGTTCCACCCGCCAGCGGGCGGTGGCCGTCGGCGCGGCGGGTCGCTCGCCGGGCTCGCGCCCGCCCGGCTTGCCCTCCCGACCGAGGTACGTCGAGACGCCACGCCACACCTCCGCCCCGTCGACGGAACCGACCAGCACCACGTCCACCTGCCGCCCCCGGTCGTGAGGGCGCAGGTTCTCCGCGTACGTCGTGAAGTCGAGGGTTTCGTCGGCGGTGATCGGGCGGTGCGTGGTGATCCGGTTGCCGACGTGCACCAGGCCGATCAGCGGGAGGGGGAAGTCCGGCGCTGTCATCAGGCGCAGGGCCAGCGGAAAGCCCATGACGTGGGGAAACGTCGCGGGCAGCCGGTCGGTGAGCCGGAACCCGCAGACCCTGTCGTAGTCGGCCAACTGCGTCCGGTCGACTGTCACCCCGCTCACCGTCAACTCGACAGCTTTCAGGTCGGGCCCGCGCCGTCCACCCCCGAGGCCCGGTAGCGCGCCGAGCAACGCCCGTCGGTGCAGCGCCCCGACCGCCGGCATCCGGGGCAGCTCGACCAGGCTGCGGCCGCCCGACTCCGGCCCCGTTCCCATCACGCCCCCAGCAGGCTCTGGCCGCAGACCCGGACCACGTTTCCGCTGACCGCGCCGCTGGCCGGCCAGGCCAGCCAGCCGATCGTCTCGGCCACGTCCACCGGCAACCCGCCCTGGGCCAGGCTGTTCATCCGCCGCCCCGCCTCGCGGACCACCAGCGGGATGCGCGCGGTCAGCCGGGTCTCGATGAAGCCCGGGGCCACCGCGTTGACGCTGATCCCGCGCTCGCGCAGGGCCGGCGCGAGTGAGTCGACGAGCCCGATCACACCGGCCTTGCTGGTGGCGTAGTTGGTCTGCCCCCGGTTGCCGGCGATCCCGGCGATCGACGAGACCGAGATGATCCGCCCGCCGGCCGGGATCAGCTCCCGCTCCAGCAGTACGTCGTTGAGCCGTTCCTGGCTGGAGAGGTTGACGTCGATCACCTGGTCCCACCGGTCGGCGTCCATCCGGCCCAACGTCTTGTCCCGGGTGATGCCGGCGTTGTGCACCACCACGTCGACCCGGCCGTGCCGGCCGGCCAGGTGCTCCGCGAGTCGGGTCGGCGCGTCCGGCGCGGTCAGGTCGAGTTGGACGGCGGTGCCGCCGATGTCGTTCGCCACGGCGGCGAGCGCGTCACCAGCGGCCGGGATATCCAGGGCCACCACCTTCGCGCCGTCGCGGGCGAGCACCTTAGTCAACGCGGCACCGATGCCCCGTGCGGCGCCGGTGACCAGCACGACCTGCCCGTCCAGCGGGCGGTCCCAGTCGGCCGGGACGCTCGCCGCGCCGCCGCCGACCCGGATGACCTGCCCCGACACGTACGCGGACCGGCCGGACAGCAGGAACCGGAGAGTCGATTCGAGGCTCGTGCGCGTGCCGGCGGCGTCGCTGTCGCGGGCGACGTGGACGAGTTGCGCGGTGGTGCCCCGGCCGAACTCCTTTCCGATGCTGCGGACCAGCCCTTCGAGGGCGCGCTGGGCGGTCGCCTCGCGGGGTGTCGGGCACTCCTGCGGCGGGGTGCCCAGCACGATCACCCGGCCGCTGGGCAGCACGGCCCGAGCCTGCGGGTGGAAGAAGTCGTAGAGCTGGCGCAGTTCGGTCGAGTCGGTGATCCCGGTGGCATCGAAGAGCAGAGCCCCGTACCGCTGCGAGGTGGCGGCGGCCGGGTCGGCCAGCTCGACCCCGGCGCTGGTGAGGATCTTGGCAACCGGCTCGGCGAGCCGGCCGCCGGTGGCCGCGCCGAGCAGGGCCGGGCCGGCCAGCAGCGGGTCGCCGGGGTGGTGCCGGCGCAGTCGGGGCGGGTCGGGCAGCCCGAGGCGCTTGACCAGCGCGCGGCCGGCGGCCGATTGGACGAAGCTCGCGTACCTGTCGGTCATGGGCGTAGCCTACTGGCGAGTAGGGTTCGAGCAACACATGTCGAGGAGGCGGATCGTGCAGAGCATCCGGCGGGTCGCGGTCATCGGGGGCAACCGCATCCCCTTCGCACGTTCCAATTCCCGCTACGCGGACGCGTCGAACGCGGACCTGCTCGGCGCGGCGCTCGACGGCCTGATCGCCCGCTACGGGCTGGCCGGGCAGCGCATCGGCGAGGTGGTCACCGGGGCGGTGCTCAAGCACTCCCGCGACTTCAACCTCACCCGTGAGGTGGTCCTCGGCTCCCGACTCGACCCCCACACCCCGGCGTACGACATCCAGCAGGCCTGCGGCACCGGCCTGGAGGCGACCATCCTCGTCGCCAACAAGATCGCCCTCGGTCAGCTCGACGTGGGCATCGCCGGCGGTGTCGACACCACCTCCGACGCCCCGCTCGCCGTCAACGAGGAGATGCGCCGCACGCTGCTCAAGCTCAACTCGGCCCGTACGCTGGGCGAACGGCTCAAGATTGCGGCGAAGCTGCGCCCGTCCCAGCCGTTCAAGCCGGAGATCCCGCGCAACGCCGAGCCGCGTACCGGGCTGTCCATGGGCGACCACGCCGCCCGGACCGCAGTGCGCTGGCAGATCGACCGGCGCTCCCAGGACGAGTTGGCGCTGCGCTCACACCAGCGCCTCGCCGCCGCGTACGACAGGGGTTTCTTCGACGACCTGATGACGCCGTACCTGGGGCTCACCCGGGATGCGAACCTGCGCCCGGACAGCAGCCTGGAGAAGCTCGCCTCGCTGAAGCCGGTCTTCGGCACCCGTGGCCCGGACGCCGAGCACGCCACCATGACGGCCGGCAACTCGTCACCCCTGACCGACGGGGCGTCCACCGTGCTGCTGGCCAGCGAGGAGTGGGCGGCGGCGCACCACCTGCCCGTGCTCGCCTGGTTCAGCTGGTCGGAGACGGCGGCGGTGGACTTCGTGCACGGCGACGAGGGGTTGCTGATGGCACCCGCGTACGCGGTGCCCCGGATGCTGGCCCGTGCCGGGCTGACGTTGCAGGACTTCGACTACTACGAGATCCACGAGGCGTTCGCGTCGCAGGTGCTGGCCACCCTCGCCGCCTGGGAGTCGCCGGAGTTCGCCAAGGACCGGCTCGGCCTGGACGCGCCGCTCGGCGCTGTCGACACCGACCGGCTCAACGTCAACGGTTCGTCGCTGGCCGCCGGGCATCCGTTCGCCGCCACCGGCGGGCGCATCGTGGCGACCCTGGCAAAGCTGCTGGCCGAGCGGGGCAGCGGGCGTGGACTGATCTCCATCTGCGCCGCCGGTGGTCAGGGCGTGACCGCCATCCTGGAGCGCTGAACGGAGTGTGCACGGCGACGCCCGCCGGACCCGAGGGTCTGGCGGGCGTCGACAGTGCGGTAGGGCTCAGCCGAGGGTGAACCTCTCCCAGGAGCTGACGACCGGGCCGCTGGCGATCAGTGGCTTGCTGCCCGCGCCGTCCGCGCTGACGTACTTGTTGTTGATGGCGGCCTTGAAGCTGACGGTGCCGTCGCTGCTGCGGATCATTGTGAACCGCTCCCAGGTGCTGGCAGTCGGTGCGTTCGCGATCAGCGGCTTGGCACCAGCGCCGTCGGCGGACACGAAGTGGTTGTTGACCCGGGCGAGAAGGCCGACCTGCCCGTTGCCGAGATCCACCACGTCGAACCGTTCCCAGGTGCTGGCGGTCGCCGCGCTCGCGATCAACGGCTTGGCTCCCGCGCCGTCGGCGCTGACGAAGCGACCGTTGACCTTGGCCTTCAGTGACCGGTTAGCGTCCGGTACGACGACCAGGAGGAACTTCTCCCAGGTGCCGATGGTGGACATGCTGGCGCTCATCGGAACGGCGCTGTTGACGTCGGCGGTCACGTACTTGCTGGTGATGGGGCTCTGGAGGCTGATGGTGCCGTCGCTGTTGCGCACCAGCTTGAACGACTCGTGTACGTCCACGAACACGCTGTCCGCGGTCAGTGTGACGAGGTCGGACTCAGCGACGGCGACGTAGCGACCGACCGCCCGGGAGAAGAGGGCGACCCTGCCGTTGCCGGCATCCGCCAGGTCGAACTGCGCGATCGTGCTCGGTTCGGCCTGGTTCGGCCGAAGCCCGTAGCTCTTCTCGTAACTCACGTAGCGGCGGTTGGAGAGGGCGCGCAGACCGACGGTCCCGGTCGGCCGCAGCATGCTGATCTGCCTGCCGTAAGTCCCCGACCGACCGTCGGTGCCAGTGACCGTGACGGCGATCCGGTAAGAGCCCGGGTTCGCGTAGGTGTGCGAGGCGATCGGGCTCGTCTGGGTGACGCTGCTGCCATCGCCGAACGAGAACTGGTAGGACGCGATCGGGTTGAGGCCGGGGAGAGAGGCGGACGCGTCCACCGTCACCGACCGCGCCTGGATGCTCATGGCGACGTCGAACCGCACCTCCGGGCTCCGGACGGCTTCGATGGTGCCACGGTCGGCGTACGTTATCGGGCCGGCGCCGGTGTTCGGCACGCCCGGATCGTCGACGCGCGGCGCGCCGCCGCGGGCGAGGGTCGGGTAACCGGGGGCGGCCGAGTTCGCCGAGTCGATGTTGTCCCGGGCCTGCCCCGTCTCGCGGTCGTGTGCGGCCTGGCCGGAGGCGGCCCGGAACGCAGCGAGCGACATCCGGGTGTTCCAGGCGTAGATCTCCGGTGAGTCGTTGTAGTAGTGGTGCGCGTTGTTGTAGTCGACCACCGTCTTTCCGACGGCACCGCCGTAGACGCCGATCTCGACCCCGTCCAGCACCTTGTTGTCGCAGTAAGCCAGATTGAAGTAACCGTTCAGAGCGAGCACGTTGTTCTGTACGGAGACGCCGGACGAGGCTCCGTCGACGCGGATGCCGTCGCGGCAGCGGTCCTTGATGGTGTTGTTGGCGATGGCCGTGCCGGTGGCCCCGTTGTTGTGCACGCCGTGGCCGGCGCCCCCGGAAATCACGTTGTTGGCCACCACGGTGCCGGCTGCGGTGGGCCCGAGCGCGATCGCCGCGTTGCTGAAGCCGTCGACGCTGCCACCGATGTACGAGTTGCGCTGCCCGTCGATCCGGACGCCGACCGTGTTGTCGGCAAGGACGTAGTTGGCATAGCCCTGCACGCTCGTGTCCTGGATGGCCACGTCACTGCTGGCGGCGTCCATGGTGATGCCGGCGCTGGCGGTCAACCCACTGACGATGATCTTCGACAGGCTTGAGCTGGTCACGCCGGCGAACCGGATCACCGGTGACGTCGCGGGAATGTTCAGGGCGTAGGTGCCGCCTCGGATGGTGAGGCCCGAGGAGTTGCGCGCGTCCAGGGCCGGCACGTCGCCCGACCCGACGACGCGGAGGTTCTGAAGCACCACATCATGCTGGCCGTCGATCACGAAGCCGGCCGTCGCGCCGATCAGGGTCGCCCCGGAACCGGAAGCGGCGAGGAAGGTGACCGGCTGCTCCGGCGTGCCGGACGTGCCGATCGTGACGCGCTCCCGGTAGGTGCCGCCGCCGACGTCGACTGTCTGCCCGCCGGTGACGATCGCTGCTGCGGCTCCGATGGTGCAGAACGGCTGCGCCAACGTGCCCGGGAACTGGTCCGAGCAGCCGGTGGCGGCATTCTGCCGGACGTAGAGCGTCGTCGGAGCGGCCGCCTGGGCGGGCAGCGCGGTGCCCACCAGGGTGCCGCTGGTCAGTAACGCGGTCGCGAGACCGGCGAAGAAGGATTTGCGCATGCTGGCCTCGAAAAGGAGGAGGATCCGGCGACGCCGGAAGTCAGATAAGGCGATTTTGCATGATCGACAAGTGAGGTGCTGACCTGGGTGACAAAACGGCCACCCGTCTCGTGACCGTCCTGGTTCCGGCGGATCGAGGCGGCCGGCAGGTAGACGTTGACGTCCTGTTCAACGGCCGGCTGAACGCCCGTGAGGTTGTCGGGTGACGGTGACCGTCCGCACCCCCGAACGAGGTGCGTTCGATGACAGCTGGGTCCGGAACGGGGCCGGTAAGCGTTGGTGCTGTCTGTCGTCATTCCGATGTGCAACGAGGCCGCGGTCATCCCGGTCCTGATCGCCCGGCTGCGTCCGGTGCTCGACGCGCTCAGCGTCGAGTACGACCGGCCCTCGCCCGACGACGCCCGCCGGACCCCGAGGTTCCGGCGGGCGTCGATCGATTGGGCCGGCTCAGCCGAGGGTGAACTTCTCCCAGGTGCTGACGGCCGGGCCGTTGGCGATCAGCGGCTTGCTGCCCGCGCCGTCGGCGCTGACGTACTTGCTGTTGATGTTGGCCTTGAAGCTGACGGTGCCGTCGCTGTTGCGGACCATTGTGAACTTCTCCCAGGTGCTGACGGCCGGGCCGTTGGCGATCAGCGGCTTGGTGCCGGCGCCGTCGGCGGACACGAAGCGGCTGTTGGCGCGGGCGAAGAGGGCGATCTGACCGCTACCGAGGTCGGCGATGTCGAACCGCTCCCAGCTGCCGACGGTCGCCGCGCTCGCGATCAGCGGCTTCACACCGGCACCGTCGGCGATCACGTAGCGGCCGTTCACGCTGGCCTTCAGCGACCTGTTCGCGTCCGCGACCGGCACCTGGGCGAACTTCTCCGAGGCGCTGATGGTGGACCGGCTGGCGCTCATCGAGATGGTGCCGCTGGCGTCGGCGGTGACGTACAGGTTGTTGCTCGCCTTGAGGCTGACGGTGCCGTCACTGTTGCGGACGACAGTGAACTTCTCCGGCGTGCCGACCACCTGGCCCGCGGCGTTCAGAGACTCGTTGGCCGACTGCGTCACGTAGCGGCCGTTGGACCGCGCGACGAGGGCCACCTGGCCGTTGCCGGCGTCCCCCAGGTCGTACTGCGCGGCGGCGGTCAACCCGGCCTGGTTCGGCAGGAGAACCGACGCGGACGTTCCCACGTAGCGACGGTTCGACATGGCGAGCAGGCCCACGGAAGCGGTCCGCCGCAGCACGCTGACCTGCTCGGTGCTGCTGCCGGTCAGGCCCCTGGTGGCTGGGCTTTCTCGACACCGGCGCCCACGACGTCGTCTTACCGCCCGCCCCAAGGGTGTTTCTCTACTGGGACTGGGCCGTCGGG
>NZ_JBEYSL010000322.1:0-7924 GCF_040642735.1 Micromonospora sp. NPDC047753
CCGGTGAACGCGGCCGGGGCGACCGGGCGGACCAGGGTCGCGTTGATCGCGGTGGTGACCGCAGTCAGGACGAGCCGCAGCTCGACCACCGCCTCGTCCTGGCCGACGAGGTCGGCGAAGACGTCCGGCATCAGGTCTTGTGCTCCATCGTCACCAGCTCCGCGTCGGATAACTCAGGTTGCACCGAGGTGTCCGGGCCCTGCGCCGGTCGCGGGTGCACGATGCCACCCGGCTTGCCGAGCATCTCCTCGACCCGCCGGACCACCAGCCCGGTGATCTCGTCGGCCGGCCGGGACGCGTCGAGCACCAGGTAGCGCTTCGGGTCGGCGGCGGCGAGGTCGAGGAACGCGTACCGGACGCGCTCGTGGAAGGCGACCGACTCGGCCTCCAGCCGGTCGGTGCCGGTGTTGCGCGAGGCCACCCGCGACAGACCGGTGCGCGGTTCGACGTCCAGCAGCACCACCAGGTCGGGCTTGAGCCCACCGGTGGCCCAGGAGGAGAGCCAGGAGACCTCGTCGACGGGCAGTGTCCGGCCGGCGCCCTGGTACGCCAGGGACGAGTCGACGTACCGGTCACTGATCACCACGCCGCCCCGAACCAACGCGGGCCGGACGACGGTGGCCACGTGGTGCGCCCGGTCGGCGGCGTAGAGCAGCGCCTCGGCCCGGGGGGAGGGCGCGTCGTCGCCGGAGGTGTCCAGCACCAGCGACCGGATTCGCCGGCCGACGCCGGTGGCCCCCGGCTCGCGGGTGACCACTACCTCTCGGCCGTGACCGCGCAGCCGCTCGGAGAGCGCGGCCAGCTGGGTGGACTTCCCCGCGCCCTCGCCGCCCTCGAAGACCACGAAGAGCCCGGCGGAGACGAACGGCTCGGCGGGCATCAGCGGACGGCCCCGGATGGAGCCCCACAGGTCGGCGAGGACCGGAACGCCCTTCTTGTCGTCCATCTGGCCGAACGCGCTGATCCCGGCGAAGATGCCGGCGGCACCGGCGGCGAGCAGCAGCAGTCGGGTGGAGGAGACGGAGATGCCGAGGTCGGCGATCTCCAGCTTGCGCGAGCCACCGACGCCGACCAACACGCTGCTCAGCCCGATGGCCAGGATCAGCACCAGTCGGGTGCCGATCTGCACCACCGCGAAGACCCGGCCGCGCACCTCGTCGGCCACCTCCCCGCCCAGCAGCGTGGTGCCGGCCAGGAAGGCCATCCCGGCACCGGCGCCGACCAGCACCGCGCCGACGATCGCCATGGACAGGTGGATGGCGAAGGCGAGGGTCATCACCGCGGCGCTGGCCAGCACGATGCTCATGCCGAACCAGCGACGCCGGGACATCTCCTTGACGACCATCGGGCCGAGCCCGATGCCGAGCGCCAGGCCGACGAAGATCGCGCCGAAGAGCAGCGAGAACGCGGCATCACCGGCGCCCAGTGAGTTGGCGAAGAACTTGGCGGTACCGACCACGATGCCGCCGCCGGCGAACGCGCCGAAGATGCCCAGCACCAGGCCGCGGACGAGCGGGGTCTGGCCGATGTACTTCCAGCCCTCGGAGAACTGCCGGAACATGCTCTGCTCGGCACGCTCCGCCTCGCCGCGTTGCGCCTCGCTGATCTCCTTGATCCCGAACGCCACCACCAGTGCGGTGGCGAGCCGGGAGAAGGCGTTGAACCAGAGTGCGAGCTGGGCCGGCTCGGCCCAGGAGGGCAGGTCGCCGCCGACGGCACCACGGACGCCACGGTCGAGCACGGCGAGGCCGATGGCGGCGGCGACCGGGGTGAGGCCGTAGGTGGTGATCAGGGTGAGCTGGTTGGCCGCTTCCAGCCGGGCCCGCGGGATCAGGTTCGGGACCGCGGCCTCCTTGGCCGGAATCCAGAGCAGGGTGAGCGACTCGATCAGGAAGGTGGCGATCAGCGCCCAGCCGACCACCAGGCCGCCCGCGGCCCCACTGAGGGCGTAGAGCGGAATGGACGCGAAGAGCACGAAGCGCAGCAGGTCGCAGATGACCATCGTCCAGCGTCGGTCGAACCGGTCGGCGAAGACGCCGGCCACCGGGCCGAGCACCAGCGCGGGTAGCAGCCGGATCGCGGTGACCCCGCCGAACGCGGCGCCCTGGGCGGTGCTGCCCTGCACCTGCGAGGCGGCGAAGAGGGCGGTGGCCAGCAGGCCGAGCCAGTCACCGAAGGAGGCCGCGCCAAGCACGATCCAGAGCCGGCGGAACGGCCGGATGCGCAGCACGGACCGGATCGCGGCATAACCGGACGGATCAACCTGACCGCCGTTGGGCTGCGTGGCGGCGTTGCCCGACTGGTCACCCGAGCGCGACACGCCGGGCGACTCGCCGCTGTTCTGGCTTTCGATGGCCGTACCTCCACGTGCCGGCCCATCGCTGGGCACCTCCGGTGCAACACTCTAGACCCGGTGGGGGCCACCCCCCGGGCGACATTCTCCTGCTCGCTGAGCCTAGGCCGCCGGAGGTACCGACCGCAGCCCGGACGTACGCGAGGGTATTTCGCATTTTCCGTCAGACAGTTAGCGTGCACACGTGGCCATCGAAAGCGACAAACTTCGCGAGCGCCTGGATCGGGCGACTGCCCACCTCGACCCCCCGTACGCGGTGGTCGACCTCACCGCCTTCGACGCCAATTCGGCCGCCCTGGCCGACCGCGCCGCGGGAAAACCGGTCCGGCTCGCCAGCAAGTCGGTCCGCAGCCGGGAATTGATCGGTCGAGCCCTCGCCCGGCCCGACTGGCAGGGCGTGATGGCCTTCACACTGCCCGAGGCGATCTGGTTGGTCCGCGCCGGCGTCAGCGACGACGTGCTGGTCGCGTACCCGAGCGCCGACCGGGCCGCCCTCGCCGAGCTGGGCGCCGACCAGACACTCGCCGCCGCGATCACCCTGATGATCGACAGCGCCGGCCAACTCGACCTCATCGACGCCATCAAGGCCCCGGGGCAGCGCGCCGTGCTACGGCTCTGCCTGGATCTGGACGCCTCCTGGCGACCGCTGCGCGGGGTGCACGTCGGCGTCCGCCGCTCACCGGTGCACAGCGCCCGGGCGGCCGGCGCGCTCGCCGCCGCCGTCGCCCGTCGGCCCGGCTTCCGGCTGGTCGGGCTGATGTCGTACGAGGCGCAGATCGCCGGCCTGGGTGACGCGCCGCCGGGCAAGACGCTGCTGGCGGGCGCGATCAGGCTGGCCCAGCGCGGGTCGTACCGTGAGTTGCTGGCCCGCCGTGGCGCGGCGGTCGCCGCGGTACGCGAACACGCCGACCTGGAGTTCGTCAACGGCGGCGGCACCGGCAGCATGGCCGCGACCAGCGCCGATCCCGCGGTAACCGAGATCACCGCGGGATCGGGCCTGTACGGGCCGACGCTGTTCGACGCGTACCGCGCCTGGCGGCCCACCCCGGCGGCGTTCTTCGCCTGCGCCGTGGTCCGCCGACCGACGCCGGAGCTGGCGACGGTGCTCGGCGGTGGCTGGATCGCCTCCGGCCCGGCCGCCGACAGTCGACTGCCCCGGCCGTGGCTACCGGCAGGGCTGAAGCTGGTCGGCGCCGAGGGCGCCGGCGAGGTGCAGACTCCGCTGTCCGGAGCGGCGGCAGCCGGGCTGCGCGTCGGCGACCGGGTGTGGTTCCGGCACGCCAAGGCGGGTGAGCTGTGTGAACGGGTCAACGAGCTGCACCTGATCGAGGGCGACACGGTCGTGGCGACCGTCCCCACCTACCGGGGTGAGGGGCAGGCCTTCCTCTGAGATCGGACAACCGCCCCCACCGCCGGCCGGGGCCGGCGCCCCACGCCGACTCAGGCGGGTTGGGGCGCCTCGGCCTGCTTGCCGACTGCGGACCGGCCGCTGTCCGGGCCGTCGACCTGGCGGTGCAGGTACTCCCGGATCAACGCCTTCGCCTCCAGCAGCACCCGCTCGTCACCGTCGGACTTCCGACGGAACGCGAGCTTGATCAGCGCGTCCGCCGCCTCGACGGCGATCTCCAGCACGAAGCGCAGCTTGGGCACGTCGGTAAGCCCGAAACGCTCGGTGAGCACCCGGGCCAACTGGTCGGCGATCACGCCGTTGTTGTCCCGCTGCTCGTCGAGCAGGTGCAGGTCGACCACGTCGCCGAAGTGCAGGGTACGGAAGCCGGGGACGGTGCGGTGCATCGTGATGTACTCGTCGATGCCCGCGTCGACGCCGTCCCACCAGTGAGTCATCTCGTCGGAGGCGAACCGCTCGTCGAGGCGCTGGAGGTAGGACTCCATGGTCCGCAGGGTCAACGCCTGCACGATGGCTCGCTTGTCCGGAAAGAACTGGTAGACCGACCCGATCGCCACCTCGGCCCGCTCGGCGAGCAGGGTGGTGGTCAGCCCCTCGTACCCCACCTCGTCGACGAGTTCGGCGCAGGCATCCAACATGCGCTGTACCCGCGCGACACTTCGACCTTGCACCGGTACGCGGCGCAGCGGCCCGGTCGTGGCGGCTGGTGTGGACACTCTGCGCCACCCCCCTTCGACGGATGAACATATCTCCACGTCACGAGTCCGTGACTACCGGTACAACGAGCGGATCGCAATTGCGGTATTTACCAGCTAGAACGTTCCTGATATGAAGTCAGTTCATATTCATGAATGAGGAGCGCGCATGGTCCGCACCGCACCGCTCGGGGCTGGATGGTCCAACTGGGCCGGGAACCAGCGTGGCAGCGCCAGCGCGATCCTGCGCCCCGGCTCGCCGACCGACGTCGTAGAAGCCGTCAGATCTGCCGCCGACGACGGCGGCCGGATCCGGGTGACGGGCAGCGGCCACTCGTTCACCGCCGTCGCGCTCGCCGACGACCGTCGGATGGACCTGTCCGACCTGGACACCACCGTCAGCGTGGACGTCGCACACCGACTGGTCACCGTGCCGGCGGGCATGACCCTGCACACGCTCAACGGCCTGCTCGCCCGGCACGGCCTCGCGCTGCCCAACCTCGGCGACATCGACGCGCAGACCGTCGCCGGGGCGATCTCCACCGGCACCCACGGCACCGGAGCCGGCTACGGGTGCCTCTCCACCTTCGTCGAGGCCATCACACTGGTCACCGGCACCGGCGAGGTGCTGCGCTGCTCCGCCGACGAGCATCCCGACGTCCTCGCCGCCGCCCGGGTGTCGCTCGGCGCGCTCGGCGTCCTGGTGGAGGTGACCCTGCGTTGCGTGGACGCCTTCGTCCTGCGCGCCCACGAACGACCGGCCGAACTGGCCGACGTGCTCGGCGAACTACCCGAGCTGATCGGCCGACACGACCATGTCGAGTTCTACTGGTTCCCGTACACGGCCCGGGTCCAGGTCAAGGCCAATGACCGGGTACCCGCCAACGACCGGCCGCTGTCCCGCTGGCGCGGCTGGTTGGACGACGACTTCCTGCCCAACCGGGTCTTCGCCGGCGCCTGCCGACTCGGCCGGGCCGTGCCCGCGCTGGCCCCGGGGATCAGCGCGGTGTCCGTCCGCGCCCTCAGCGAACGGCAGTACACCGGACGCTCCGACCGGGTCTTCTGCACGTCGCGCCGGGTCCGCTTCGTGGAGATGGAGTACGGCCTGCCCCGGGAGGCGTTGCCCGAAGCGCTCGCCGCGCTCCAGCGGATCGTGGACGGCCTGCCGTTCAAGGTGCTCTTTCCGGTGGAGGTGCGATTCACCGCCGCCGACGACATCTGGCTGTCGCACGGCTACGGCCGGGACAACGCCTACATCGCCGTGCACCAGTACGTCGGCATGCCGTACGAGCCGTACTTCCGGGCCTTCGAGCAGGTGGCCGCCGGGCTGGGCGGTCGCCCGCACTGGGGCAAGTTGCACTACCGCGACGCCGCCTCGCTGGCCACCGCGTACCCCCGATTCGCGGACTTCCAGGCCGTCCGCGACCGGCTCGACCCCCACCGCGTCTTCGCCAACCCCCACCTGAAGCACGTCCTCGGGGTCTGACGGCTCACGTCGGACCGACGCGTGACGATCAGGTGACCCGAGGCGTGGTCAGTCGGTGTTGGAGGCGGCCTTGCGCGGGGCGGCCTTCTTCGCCGGAGCCTTCTTCGCCGCCGTCGCCTTGGCAGTGGTGGTCTTCTTCGCGGCCGTGGACTTGCTGGCGGCGGCCGTCTTCTTGGTGGCCGTCGCCTTCTTCGCGGGCGCCTTCTTCGCCGCCGCCTTCTTCCGCGGCGCCGGACCCTTGGCCCGCTTCTCGGCCAGCATCTCGGACGCTTCCTCGATGGTCAGCGCCTCCGGCGTCTGCCCGCGCCGCAGCGACGCGTTGAACTCCCCGTCGGTCACGTACGGACCGAACCGGCCGTCCTTGATCACCAACGGCTTCTCGGTCGCCGGGTCCACGCCCATCTCGCGCAGCGGCGGTGCCGCGGCTCGCCGTCCACGGGCCTTCGGGGCGGCCAGCAGAGCCAGCGCCTCGTCCAGACCGACGGTGAACATCTGGTCCTCGGACTCCAGCGAACGGAACTCCTCGCCCCGCTTGACGTACGGGCCGTAGCGACCGTTGTTCGCGAAGATCTCGACGCCGTCCGGCGCGACACCGATCAGCCGGGGAAGGCTGAGCAGCTTGAGCGCCTCCTCCAGGGTCAGCGAGTCCGGGGTCTGCGTACGCAGCAGCGAGGACTTCCGCTCGCCGCTGGACACGTACGGGCCGAACCGGCCGGACTTGAGCACGATCGGCTCGCCGGTGCCGGGGTCGTCGCCGAGCTTGCGCTCGCCGCTGCCGCCCAGGAACAGCTCGTGCACCTTCTCCGGTGTCAGCTCGTCCGGGGCCAGGCCCTCGGGGATCGGCGCCCGGTCACCCTGGGTGCCGCCCTCCTCGCCCTCACCGGAAGCCGCGGCCGGTGCCGGCTGCTCGCCGCCGGGCAGCTCCCGTTGCAGGTACGGCCCGTAGCGGCCGACCCGCACGACGACCTCGCGACCGTCGTCGTCGGTGAAGAGCGGGATGGAGTTGACGCTGCGGGCGTCGATGTCGTTGAGGTTCTCGGTGACCAGCTTCTTGAGCCCGCCGGAACGAGCGATGTCCTGGTCGCCGGCACCGTTGGAGCTGCCGAAGTAGAACGCCGTGAGGAAGTCGACCGCCGCGTGGTCACCGCCGGCGATCTCGTCCAGCTCGTTCTCCATCGTGGCGGTGAAGTCGTAGTCGATCAGGCGGGGGTAGTGCCGCTCCATCAGCCCGATCACCGCGAAGGCCAGGAAGGTCGGGATCATCGCCTGGCCGCGCTTGGTGACGTACCCCCGGTCCTGGATCGTCTGCATGATCGACGCGTAGGTGGACGGGCGGCCGATGCCCAGCTCTTCCAGGGCCTTGACCAGCGACGCTTCGGTGTAGCGCGACGGCGGCTGGGTGTGGTGGCCCTGCGCGGCCAACTCGTCGGCGGTCAACCGCTGGTCCTTGACCAGGGTGGGCAGCCGACGCTCGGCGTCCTCGGCCTCGGCGTTCTCGTCGTCGCTCGACTCGACGTAGGCGCGCAGGAAGCCCGGGTCGGTGATGGTCTTGCCGGTCGCGCCGAAGTCGGCTTCCTCCTGCGAGGTGGAGACCGCCCGGATGCGCACCGACACGCTGGAGCCGACAGCGTCGGTCATCTGCGAGGCGATGGTGCGCCGCCAGATCAGCTCGTAGAGCTTGAACTCCTCGGCGGACAGCTCCTTGGCCACCTCACCCGGGGTACGGAAGTTGTCCCCCGCCGGGCGGATCGCCTCGTGCGCCTCCTGCGCGTTCTTCACCTTGCCGGTGTAGCGGCGCGGCTCCGGCGGAACGCTGCGCTCGCCGTACAGCTCGACGATCTGTCGGCGGGCCGCCGAGATGGCGGTCTCCGACAGGTTGACCGAGTCGGTACGCATATAGGTGATGTAGCCGTTCTCGTACAGGCGCTGCGCGGTACGCATCGTCTGCTGCGAGGACAGGCGCAGCTTGCGGGCCGCCTCCT